>NZWI01000017.1 GCA_002701875.1 Fidelibacterota bacterium | reverse complement strand
AAAGGCGTAGCGGAGGAGGGACTCGAACCCCCGACACGTGGATTATGATTCCACTGCTCTAACCAGCTGAGCTACTCCGCCATTATAAGTATAATAAAGCGAGAAAATTTACCTTTATTTACTTATTCTTGTTTAAACAATTTTATATGGGAAATTCATTTTATATTTTAATTTCTGCCGGTTTTTGTCTTTTAAAAGATCATAAAAGTGGTCACTTATAAAGGAGTATCAATGTATAATTCTGTTGAAGAATTTATGGGGCATGTCGAGGCTAAAAATCAAGGTGAAAAAGAATTTCACCAAGCAGTTCATGAAGTAGTTGATTCATTATGGGATTTTCTCAAAGATCACCCCGATTATATTCATGCAAAAGTATTAGAGAGAATAATAGAGCCTGAACGAGTTGTAATGTTTAGAGTGCCATGGAGAAATGATAGAGGTGAAGTTGAAGTTAATCGAGGATTTCGTGTTGAATTCAATTCTGCAATAGGACCGTATAAAGGTGGATTACGTTTCCATCCATCTGTGAACTTGGGGATACTAAAATTTCTAGGTTTTGAACAAGTTTTTAAAAATAGTTTAACAACACTTCCAATGGGTGGTGGCAAAGGTGGATCTGATTTTGATCCTAAGGGAAAAACAGATAATGAAGTTATGAGTTTTTGCCAATCATTTATGACAGAACTTTCACGGCATATAGGTCCTGATACAGATGTACCTGCTGGCGATATTGGCGTAGGTGGTCGCGAAATTGGTTATTTATTTGGTCAATATAAACGTATAATGAATGAATTTTCTGGAATTTTGACTGGAAAAGGGCTTAATTGGGGTGGCAGTTTAATTAGGCCAGAAGCTACAGGATATGGTTGTGTCTATTTTACTGAAGAGATGTTGAAAGCCAAAGGTGACTCCATTAGTGGAAAAACTGTAGCAATATCTGGATCTGGGAACGTAGCCCAATTTGCAACAGAGAAAGTCAATGACTTAGGAGGTAAAGTAATAACTTTATCTGATTCAGGTGGCACTATTCATGACCCTGAAGGTATTGATTCTGATAAACTTGAATATGTTATGGATCTTAAGAATGTAAAACGTGGTAGGATAAGTGAATATGCGGAAAAATATGGTGCAACCTTTTTGGAAGGTAAGCGCCCATGGGATGTTGCGTGTGATGTAGGATTGCCATGTGCTACTCAAAATGAAATTAATGAAGCTGATGCTAAAACCTTAGTAAAGAATGGCTGTAAAGCTGTAGCAGAGGGCGCAAATATGCCTTCAGAGCCAAGTGCAGTTGAAGTATTTTTAGGTAACAATATACTTTTTGGTCCTGGAAAGGCTGCTAATGCGGGAGGTGTAGCGGTATCTGGTTTAGAGATGAGCCAGAATTCGATGCGGTTATCGTGGAGTAGAGAGGAAGTGGATCAAAAACTTCAGGGAATTATGCAAAGCATACACCAAGCTTGTGTTGATCATGGGTCAAATGATAAAACTATTGATTATGTTAAGGGTGCAAATATTGCGGGATTTATCAAAGTAGCTGATGCGATGATCGACCAAGGAGCCGTTTAGAAGTAGAAGAAATAATATTATATCCCAGAGGTTTCCTGCTCATCCATGGATTCTTTAACTGGGTCTAGCGGTTTAATGATATTCCCATCACCTGTTTGCCCATCAATGGTTATAGTTAGTGGCTTATCTAATTGAATCCATTTGATAAATTTAGTTTTTTGTTTAGTTGACTGCGAATTAATCCATTTTAAATCAAGGCTATCTGATTTATTTTTGTGATTCAAAGTAAAATATCCAATCCTCATTGATGTTACGTTCTGAAAAAAGTGACTTCCAAAAGATGGATCTACGGGAAAAGATTTCATTCCATATTCAACAATAACTTTAGCATTAGATATTTGGTCCCAATCCACTGGAATTCCAAGCCATGGATCAGCTGAGCCCCAGCGCCCTGGTCCAATTAAAACGTATTTTTCTTCATCAATCATTTTGTCATTGATCTTTTCAATTTGTTTAGCGATTAATTTTGTTTTTCCTGCATCGAATGTTGTTGGATCAACAATAATTATATTTCGAATATTGTCAATTACTCCATTCCCGAGCGCAATACTACTTCTACAAAGTATATTTTGTTTTTGAATTGAATCAAATTCTTGAATACGGTCAAGGCCTCCTACTACCATTGGTTTGATTTGCAATAGGCAGAATTCATTCATTTTATCTTCTTGGTGAAATAGGTTAGCTGCAAATTCTATTTCCACTGGGCATCCTAAAGACGATTCACCCAGTGCTAGCAGATCCATTAATAATTCAGGTAATGGCGCAGTTTTCCATTTAAGCACGGAAGGGAATGTTATAACTCTTGTTCCATCGTGCCTAAGAGAGTCCTTTATAACATTGTCAGCTTTTGTAACTACACTTGCAGCCCAATCTAATTCTCTATCTTTTTCTGCAGTATCTAGGTCAAATATCGATGTGTTCTCACTTAATCCACCTTTGAGTTGTTTCATCCCTTTTTTAAGGTCTAAGGCGTAAAACTGATTTTGAGAATTACTTATGGTTGAGCGAACAGAGTAGTATTGAGGAATAATTCCAGGATACTTTGGTGAAAATCGAAGTGATTTTTCTCCTTCGGCGATAGTTCTACCTAATCCTAATGCAAGATAGGCAACGCCTTCTTTTCTTTTCATGTAAGATACGGGATAATAATTAAAGCTTTGAGCCAGTCCACTTATAGAAGGATAGAATCGTTGCTCGTGTTTCTTGCCTATTAGCTCCATTATGATAATCGCCATTTTTTCTTCTTCATGACGATGGACGGATCCTTCGATCAACGATTTAGGCTCTTTCAAATAAGTCGATGCATATACAAGTTTAATCGCTTTTATTAATTCTTCAAGACGTATTGTTTTAGATTGATTGGCATTGGGTAGCATATACGTAGCATACATCCCTGCTAAAGGTTGATATTGTGAATCCTCAAGCAAGCTGGATGAACGAACAGCAATTGGGTTTTTTATATTTGATAAATACTTCGAAAGTGTTGACTCAATTTTTTTAGATAAGGATCCTCTAAGAAAAGCGTTAATAATGGATTTATCAGATTTATCTTTTGCAAATGCAACTTTCCATAATTTGTTTTCATTCATAAAGTAATCAAATTCATCTGTTCCTATAACAGCTACTTTTGGTACGCGAATATTTATATTTGTAAATTTATCATTTAGGCTAGTTTCGTTGAGTAAATTAATTGCGAACGCAAGGCCCCTAGCTTTACCTCCAAGTGAACCCGTAGATAATCTAACAAAGTTTATTTTTTCATCTTTTACATCTGCACTATACTGAACCACACGTCCTTCGCTTCGAGCATGTCTCCCTGCTTCAATCTCATCAATTATTACTTTACGTAAATCATCTATATTATTGAAATCACGTATTTTAACAGGCCTTAAATTTGATGCAGTATTAAACTCTCCACGAACGGCAAGCCAATTTGAAAAGTGATTCTTTGAAGCGTGGTATTCAAGAGATTTTTGTGGAATCTTTTTAAGAATCTTTTGAAATTTTTTGAGATCATTGGCTCTAGATATCTCTTTGCCTTTATGATCTCTAAAAATAAAATCACCAAACCCAAAATTGTTTACAATAAAATCTTCTAAATCCTGTAACAGAGTTGGTGAATTTTTATGGATAAACGATGCATTAATTTTATTAACTTTCTGATCAAATTCTGAATTTGTTGACTGTAATACTATAGGCATATCAGAATCTTTATTTCTTATATATTCTGTTAGTTTTAATCCAGCATTCTTGTTCATTGACCCATTTATCGGGAAGCGAATATCTGAGATCATTCCTAGTATATTATTGCGATAAGTATCATAATATTCTACTGCCTCCTCATAGGTGGATGTTAAAATAATTTTTGGTCTAGCGCGAAAGAGTAATAGTCGGTCAGTATCTGATAAGCTTTTACTAATCAAATTTCTAGCATGTTTTAAAGCAGTCCTATATAGCAATGGTAGAATTATTGAGTAATAACGTGGATTGTCTTCAACCATAATGATTGAACGAATATCAGCGATTTCATAGTCACGCTTTAGATTCATTCTATCTTCAATATTTTTGATTATTGCAGGAAATACGTTAGCATTGCCGGACCAAATATATATTTGGTCAATTACTTTTTTGATTCGCTCTATTGGTAATCCGCTTAATTCTGACTCATCAAAGGATAATAGAATAACAGGTTTATCGGGAAAATTTTCTTTTACATGCTCACCAAAAGTTATTGGATCCATATCTGATATTCGCATCATAACAATAACTAAGTCATAACTTCGGTCGGATAGCATTCGTAACCCAGTTTTAGCGTCTTTTGCATGCCAAACTCTAGGAGCGTAGGAAAGATTCATGCCTAAATACTCATAAAGTATTTGTTGAGTTAATCGTCCATCTTCCTCAAGGATAAACGCATCATACGGGCTCGCCACTAATAAAATTTCATGGATGCGATTAAGCATGAGATCTTGAAAATTAATTGAAGCTTTACCGTTTGTAGTCATAATGAAAATTACCGAAGTCATCTATTGATATAAATAGAATTCTATCTTGGTGTAAGTTTATCAATTAAATTCCTAGTGCTTTAGTAGTAATAATAATAGCATAATATTTAGAACTTTTGATCAAAACTCTCAAATCATTTGACTTAAAGGATAAAAGAGTCCTTCTGCGGGTGGACTTTAATGTTCCTATTTCAGAAAATAAAGTAACAGATAATTTTCGTATTGTTTCTGCATTACCTACAATTCAACATTGCTTGAAATCAGGTGCAAAAATAATAATAATGTCTCATCTAGGTCGGCCTGGAGGTAAAGTTGTTCCAGAATTGAGTTTAATTTCCGTTGGTGAGCTATTAGCAGATTTATTAGAAATGCCCATTAAGTTTTCAGATGATTGCATATCTGAAGATTCTCATGATGTAACATTGGGCTTACGATCTGGAGAAATACATTTATTAGAAAATCTTAGATTCCACCCAGAAGAGGATAAAAATGAAAAGGATTTTTCTTCAAAGCTTGCTAAACACGGTGAAGTCTATATCAATGATGCGTTTGGAACAGCACATAGAGCACATGCATCAAATAATGGAGTCACAAAATATTTTTTAAATAAAGGCATGGGATTACTTTTTGAAAGAGAATTAGATTATCTTTCAAAAAGAATCACCAAACCTAAAAAGCCATTAACTGTTATACTCGGTGGTGCAAAAATTGATACCAAATTAGATTTGATTAACCATTTCATAAGTTCAGCAGATAACATTTTAATTGGTGGTGGAATGGCATTTACTTTTTTACTTGCTCGAGGAATTGATGTAGGTAATTCTTTGGTTGATTTAAATATGTTAAATAATGCTAAAAAAATATTAAATAGAGCCCGCGGCAAAATAAATCTATTATTTCCCGAAGATTTTATTTGTGCACAATCTATTGATGATAATAAAAATGCTAAAGTTTATGATGTCAATCATATTCCTTCTAGTACATGTGGATTTGATATTGGCCCAAGTACAATTGACATTTTTTCAAAAATTATATCTAACTCTGGAACAATATTTTGGAATGGACCTATGGGTGTTTTTGAAGTAGATGGATTTCACCATGGAACACAAAAGTTAGCTAGTCTAATTGCAGATGAGACTGAAAAGGATGTGATAACAATTACTGGAGGTGGAGATTCTGTAGCAGCAATTAAAAAATTTGGTTATTTAGATCAATTCTCACATGTTTCTAGTGGTGGCGGTGCATCTTTGGAATTGTTAGTAGGAAACAACTTGCCTTCAATTTACGCATTGGAGTTATAGCTTAGAATGAAACCAATAGTAGCTGGAAATTGGAAGATGAATAAAACTGTCGATGAGGGCGTTTCTTTCGTCAACGAAGTCAAAAATCGAATATTGGATAAGGATAGTGCTGAGGTTATATTCTGCCCGCCATTTACTTCGCTATTTTCCATTGCTAATTTATTAGATAATTCTCCATTTTATCTTGGTGCTCAAAATGTTCATCATGAAATACAAGGTGCCTATACTGGTGAAGTCTCTATTCAAATGCTAAAGTCATTATCTGTTGATTATGTTATTTTAGGACACTCTGAAAGGCGAACTATTTTTGGTGAGTCTGGTGAGTTTGTCCGTGATAAAATTAATACAGTTTTAAATCAAGGAATAAAGCCTATTCTTTGTATTGGCGAAGCATTGGATGAGCGGAGATCTGGGCAAACTGAAAAGGTTTTGCAAAAGCAGCTAGAACAAAGTCTAAATGGTATCAGTGGAATTAATGGTGATAATTTTCTGTTGGCTTATGAGCCAATATGGGCAATTGGTACTGGTAATACAGCAACTGAAGTGCAAGTAGCTGAGGCACATGCTAAAATTCGAAGTATGGTAGGAAATATGCTTGGAAAAAATGGACAAAATATTCCGATTCTATATGGTGGATCAGTAAATGTTGATAATGCGGGATCTTTAATTGATACAAATGGAGTCGATGGATTCCTTATTGGAGGAGCCAGTTTGGATATTGAAAGTTTTTGTAAAATAATTGAACTTGTAACAGATAATATTAAAAGAGGTTAATTGTGTTAGGATTTTTAATTACAATTCATGCTATTATTAGTGTTTTGTTGGTTTCTGTTGTTCTTATGCAGGCGAGCCAAGGTGGAGGCCTAGCAGGATCAATAGGAGGGCAGACTACCAATGCTATTTTTGGTGGTCGCTCAGCAGCAACAGCTTTAAGTAAAATAACAACTTATTTAGCTGTGGCTTTTATGGGTTTGGCACTTTTAATTAGTTTATTAGGATCACCAGATAGTGTTGGTTCTGACTCACTAATTGAAAAAGCTCAAGAAGATGGTCTACTAGTCCCAACTTCGGAAGGATTGTCCATTCCAACATCTCCCATAGAAGATACTGAGAAAAAATAATTTAAAAATAATAAGGGCCGAAGTGGTGGAATTGGTAGACACGCTGTCTTGAGGGGGCAGTGGGGGAAACCTCGTGCCGGTTCGAGTCCGGCCTTCGGCACGAAAACAAATAATAAGGAAATAAGCATGATGGTTAAATCATTAAAAATTGTATTACTATTTATTGGGATTGCTTCTGCGCAATCTCCAGACGAATTGTATAAAACAGCTCAAGCGAATTTAGATGCTGGGAAAGTCAGTGAAGCTGAATCTGGATTTAATTCTGCTCTCCAAACAGATCCTACCTTTGCTCCTGCATATCTAGGCTTGGCACATACCTCGATGCGCAAAGGAGATTTAAAGAAAACAGGGAGTCTATTAAAAGAAGCAATTGAGATTGAACCTGAAAATAAAAGTTTCAGAGATGAATTTGAAAGATTAAGCGAATTGAATACTCTGATGAGTAAAGGTATTCGATCAATGAAAAATGGTGACGCTGATGATGCTTTTGAATCTTTTCGTGTTGCTTATGAAAAATTTCCTAATTATCCTGAATCAGTATTCAATATGGGTTTAGTACACTTCAGGAAAAAAGAATTTAAAGATGCAGTTGAATATTTCAAAAAAGCGATGGAAATAAATGCCGAACATAAAACGGCTACAGCGGCAATTAATAACGTAGCAAAAAATTATTTCAATAGTGGCAATCAGTTATACAAGCGTGGTGATCTAGAGGGCGCTCTTTTATCATATAGTAATGTATTAGATGTGGATGAAACATTTTACCAAGCACATTATCAAGTTGGTGTCATTCAATCAAAGATGGGCGATAAAGATGCTGCTATTCAATCTTACGAAAAAGCTTTGGAAGTAAATCCGCAATTTTATAAAGGATTTTTTGCTCTTGGGTTAGCAAAAAGTTCTATGAATGACTCAGATGGTGCTATTTCTGCTTTAGAAGCAGCTATAAATATAAATCCAGGATATGATAAGGCATATGGTGCTATGGGAGATATATATATAGGTTTGAAGAATTATGAAAAAGCTAAACAGGTATTAAATATGGCTGTAACTGTTAATCCTAATTATGCTAGAGGATATTCAAATCTAGGAATTATCCATGCAGATGAAAAAAACTGGGATCAGGCAGTCTCAAGTCTAGAAATGGCTGTTGCTTTAAATGATAAAGATTCGATGAGTTTTTTTAGATTAGCTAGTGCACATAATATTAATGGTAATTGTGGAGGTGCAAAGGAAGCCGCACGAAAGAGTGCAGATTTAAAATCGCGATTTGGAGGCTCATGGTTTGAGCTAGGTGTAGCTGAGTGGTGTGGTGGCAGAGGAAATAAGGCAGGTGCATTAAATGCTTTTGAAAAAGCTAGAAATGATCGAGATTGGAGAAAGATGGCAGAACATCAAATAGATAAAGTAAAAAATCTTCAAAAATATGAAAAATAATATTTATTTATTTATTTTGTGGTTGCACGATTTACGTCTATTCTATTTTAGACCATCGTATAATTTTAAGCGGCTTGGTTCAGTTCGGAATTTTTCTCAGATAAAAGGATACTTTTGTCATTTTTTAGGATTCTTAAAGCATTATAGTTTACCAAAACAGAAACAAACAAGCTAATGCGTCAAATAAATAATAAATATTTTTTTATTATTAGAATGGTGGTGAGTTTTATTCTTGTTTTTGTTTTGTTTAGGTTCGTTCCTTATAAAGAGCTCGCCCAGATCTTTATAGATTCCCAAAAGTTATACATTCTTTTAGGCTTCTTAGCAGTTTTTTGTGGAATTTTAATGGCCATAGTACGCTGGAGATTATTACTTTCTGCTTTAGGGGTAATAATTTCGTTTAAAGAAGCATTTTTAGCTTATTTATCCGGATTTTTCTTTAATCTTTTTTTTCCTTCTTTTGTTGCCGGAGATATTTTCCGGGGAGTAAGCGTTTCCTACCGTCACGGTCATCCAGGCAAAATTGCCTCAACCGTGCTCATGGACCGTTTTGCCGGATTCACAGCTTTGGTTGTGTTTGCGTCTTTTTCTTTTTTCCTGGGGCTAAGAACAATTTTGTCATTCCAGTTTATTTATTTTTTAATATTGATAATTTTGATTTTTATTAGTGTATTTTTATTAATTTTTAGTAAAACAGTTT
>NZWI01000016.1 GCA_002701875.1 Fidelibacterota bacterium | reverse complement strand
TTTTTTTCAATCTTTTCGCAAGATCTGTAGATATATTTTTGTCAAACTGCAAAACTTTTTCCCAATTAAAACCTTCAATTTTTGAGTTTCTTTCAATAAATTTTCTAAAATTTTCATTTAGCGTAGCAAGGTTTGTTCGGGTAACTTTTTCTATTTCAAGATTTTTAGTTTCATTAATCCATAAAGTCAATTCACCTCTAATAGTCGAATAGTATTTTGGTTTTTTTATTCCCAATTCAGCAAGGAAAAATACCAACAATTCTATTGAAAAATTTTCTCCCTTTTTTATTCTAGTACTTGAACGTAAATCAGTCAAATACAAGATTGTTGATTGCAAATGATGATCCTCAATAAGGCTCATATCAATACTATTTATTATTTTTTGATTTTTTGATTTTTTAAATAGGTCAATAAACATTTCTCCACTTATATGTGGGATTAGTATATCAAGTGCTAGAATCCAATTATTTTGATCTGGGTGATATTGTATCCTAAGTAATTGTTCTTGAATGATAGATTTATATTTTGGATAGGATAGACCTATTTTTAAATATTTTAACGCTTCTTGAATATTCTTTTTCTTTTTATGTAATAGATCAATACTAGCTTGATGTAATAATGAAATATTATACTCGTCAGTTTTATATTTTTTTTGTTTTAATGGATGAATATTCTTGTTGAAGGGGAGCTTAGACGAATCTAATACTATAGTATGGTAATCTTCGAAAGAAATGACTCTGAAAACAACCTCACCTGTAAATTTAATAAGTGATTTGTTTCCAATCCAAAGAGTAGGATCTCTTAGTATTTTTTCTAAATCAATTATTGTTTCTGATGTTTTATAAATATAGTCACCAATTATTAGAGATTTTGTCATCCATTCTAGTCTTAATCCTTCTTTAAGCTCATATTCTCTGATTTTCTTCCCGTCCCAATTAATATCTCTACGAGTTATACTTTTTTCTCTTAATAGCCAATTAGGGATACGTATTTCGTGATTGGCATTAATTAAACTAATGTGACTCTTTTCATACATTGGGTCAATAATATCAGAGAAATTTTCAAGTATCTTCTTACGCTTAAAAGTGTTCTTTGATGTAATCTCATTTTTATCTTTAACAAAATCTCTTGGAATAATAGCGTAATTCACAATCCGTTCGTATGATGGTAAAAAGGAATTAACAGAAAAGACTAGCGAACTGAAATACGTCCGAATTTCTTTTTGCGACATATTTTCTAAATTTATTATATCATTTCTTAAATCTGGATAGATTAGTACAGTATTGAATTCTTTGCCATCTCCAATAAGAAAAACTGATTTGATTGCTTCAAAATCTTGAAAAAGATTTTCAATCTTTTGAGGTGAGATTGTTTGCCCGCGACTATTTTTATATATCTCTTTTTTCCTATCAACTATAAAATAATGACTTTTCTTCTTACGAAAAATATCTCCAGTGTGAAACCATCCATCCGTAAATGAACCTTTGATTTCTTCCTTATAATACCCGGGCGATACATAAGGTCCTCTCATTAGCAACTCATTGTCTTCTGCAAGTTTAAGTTCAATTCCTGGTAGAGGTTTACCTACTGAATCAGTATAATAATCTGATGGCGGTGTCATAGTTATTCCCCCAGTAGCTTCCGTCATACCATAACCACTTAATAGGTTTATCCCATTATCGTTAAAGAATCTGAAAATATCCGGATCAAGATATCCTGCAGCTGACAACCCCCATTTAAGATTTCCCCCAGTCACTGAACGTGTGATTTTATTAATTTCTTTATCATTAGATTTTTCTATATCAATTGACGCTTCTATTTGTTCATAAATTTGAATCCAGCGCTTTGGAATCGATATAAAGATTGATGGTTTGCTTAATTCAAAATCTTTTAACAGGTTTTTAAATGAAGTGGTCTCAGTAAATGTATATGTTGTTCCCCAAAAAATAGAACCCATCATTTCAAACCAACGTCCAAATGTATGATAAAGAGGAAGGTAGCACAGAAAACTATCATTAGGACCTATATCTGGCAATGCAAGTGCGCGCGCAAAACGTTTTGAAATAATATTTGTTTGATTAAAAATAATTCCTTTTGGGTTATCAGTAGTTCCTGATGTATACATTACACTACTTAATTCATTTAGATCATGTAATAAAGGTTTTTGCATTGAAATATTATCACATTGACTAAGAAACTGATCCCATGCTTGATCATTATCAATATCTATAATCATAACATCATTTTTCTTTTTATTTATATCTCTAATAGATAATTCAGTTATACTTGAATCAAGAAATAGATGAGTTATTTCAGCGTGCTTTATAACGTACTCAAAATGATCAGATGATAAATTCATAGGAATTGGTACAACACGAATATTGTATGAAAGACAAGCTAAGTCTATTAATACGTTCCTTAGATTATTCTGAGAGTAAAGACCAATTGTATTATTTTCTTTTAAATTAGATTGAAAATATGAACCAATAGATTGAATGATCGCCCAACTCTTTGTATAGGATAAGGGAGTGATTTTATTATTTGATATAGTATGAAATAAAGGTTTGTCATTATATCGAATTGCACGCTGATTTATTAGTGTATATATATTATAGTTTGATTTATTAATTAATTGCAGGATTAGTTCTAACCATTCATCAACTTGACTTGACTTAGAAATTGCATTATTAACTACTGGTAGATGCCCTAACTCTAGGAATTCATGAATAATATTATTTTCGCCTTTAGTCAAAAGTGATTTAGCTGATTTAATTAGGTCATGCGAATCAACCTTTAATTTGAAAGCATTCTGTATAATTTTCTGTACTTCAGACATATCAAAAATTAGATAATTCAATGAATACAACCCTCATCTATATAGTTGTTCAATGTTTTTGGTTTCAGTAAGTTTTCAAGTGATAGAATTAAATCTATTTGATGGCTAAAAAAGCAACATATTCAACTACTGAGGTAGCTAAGTATCTTTCGGATGCTCCAGAAGCAATCAGTACATATATTTCTGATTTAGAGAAGCAGATACAGAACTTAGCTCACATAGGCCTTGCCCTGTCTAAAGAGCGAGACATGGATAAACTTCTTGAGATGATCTTACTCGAAGCAAAGAGGATTGCGAACTCTGATGGTGGTACTCTTTATATGATGACAGATGATCAACGTTTAAAATTTGAAATTATTATGACTGATTCCTTGAACTTTCATATGGGTGGTACATCGGGAGAAGATATTCCTTTTTATCCAGTCAAGTTATATACGGATGAAGGAGAAGAAAACAAATCAATGATTGCTGCATATGTAGCGTTAACCGGAGAGACCGTTAATCTTCCTGATGCATATAAAGCAAAAGGATTTGATTTTTCTGGGACCAAAATGTTTGATGAAAAGACGGGATATCGATCTAAATCATTTTTAACGGTTCCTTTAAAAAACCATGAAGATGAAATTATTGGTGTTCTTCAATTATTAAATGCACAAACTCAAAAGGCAAAGAAAATAATTTCTTTTGGTGCTGATGTCCAGCAGATGGTTGAAGCATTAGCCAGCCAAGCAGCTGTGGCTATTACCAATAAAAATTTGATTCGAGACCTTGAGGCTTTATTTGAGTCTTTCATTAAATTAATTGCATCTGCAATTGATGCTAAGTCTCCTTATACAGGCGGACATTGTGCTCGTGTTCCAGAAATTACTATTATGTTAGCTGAGGCTGTAGTAGCCACTAAAGATGGCCCTTTTGCAGATATAATTTTCTCTGAAAAAGAAATGTATGAATTAAAAATTGCGGCATGGCTTCATGATTGTGGAAAGGTGGCGACACCTGAATTTGTTGTTGATAAATCTACTAAACTGGAAACTATTTATGACCGTGTGAATGAAGTTGAGACACGTTTTAGCGTTATTAAGCGCGATGAAGAAATAAAACGCTTAAAGAAAGAATTGCAAATAGAAAAAGATAAATCTTTATCCTCTAAAGAAAAAGTTGAAAAAACTGATCAATTGAAGAAAGCTTATCGTAGTAAAATAAGAAAATTAAAAAGCGATCTAGATTTTGTTAAAGAATCGAATATTGGTGGTGAGTTTATGTCTGGTGATAAAAAGGAAAGGGTACATGAAATTGCTAATTATAAGTGGAAGCCTAATGGTAAAATGGAAAATTTTCTATCAGAAAATGAAGTTTATAATTTAACTATTCCTAGAGGGACCTTAACTGCTGAAGAACGAAAGGTGATCAATGATCATATTGTAGTTACGATTAAGATGTTAGAAGAACTGCCGTATCCAAAACATCTACAAAATGTTCCTGAATTCGCAGGTGGTCATCATGAGAAGCTTGATGGGACTGGGTATCCTAAAGGACTAATTAAGGATGATATGTCGGTGCAAGCTCGGATAATGGCCATCGCTGATATTTTTGAAGCATTAACCGCTAGAGATCGTCCTTATAAAAAAGGGAAAACCTTAAGTCAAGCTATGCGTATTCTGGGCTTTATGAAAAATGATGCCCATATTGATGTTGATTTGTTTGAAATTTTTGTTAAAGAAAAAATATATATGAAATATGCTGAGGGATTTTTAGACCCAGAGCAAATAGATGAAGTAAAGATATAATTATTTTAATGATTAAATGACTTTTGAAATCGCATTTGTTCTCGGCCTAATTTTCTTAGCCTTTATATTATTTGTTACAGAAAAATTTAGTTTAGATGTAACAGCTTTATTAATTCTTACAATCCTTTTACTTGGTGGATTTCTTAGTATTGATGAAGCTATATCAGGATTTTCAAATCCAGCTGTAATTACTATATCCCTTCTATTCATATTGAGTTATGCATTGCAGAAAACTCGAATACTTGAATATTTAATTGTCCGTATAAACCAATTAGTCTCTCGTTCAAGATCATTAGGGCTAAGCGTTTATCTCCTAACTATAGCTCTTGCTAGTGCTCTAATGAATAACACTGCAATTGTTGCAATATTTATGCCGGTAACTATTCGCTTAGCACATAGATATCATATGAGTCCCTCAAAACTATTAATTCCTCTAAGCTATGCTGCAATTATGGGAGGAACTTTAACATTAATTGGTACATCAACCAATTTACTAGTGAATTCGATTTATATTAAAAATAGTGGGCTAGCATTGGGTATGTTTGAATTTGCTAAATATGGTTGGATTACTTTAACTCTGGGTCTTATTTATGTATTGACTATAGCGCCTAGAATTCTCCCATCACGCACAGTTACTTCTAGCTTAACTCAAAGTTATCATATGGCAGGTTATCTAACTGAAATGAGACTTTCTACAGATTCACCCTTAGTTGGTTCCACTTGTGAGGAACGAAGTGTCAGTTATAACTACGACGTTATTGTACTCGATATTCAACGTGACGATCGTTTAATCACCTATAATGTAGGCAATGAAAAACTGCAGGCTGGTGACATCCTTTTTGTTAAAGGCTCTGTTGAGAGTTTTTTGCAAATGAAAGAGGTAGAAAAAGTTTCATTATTAACCGATGAAAAATTAACTCAAAGTGAATTAGAACAAGAAGACAATGTATTAATTGAATGTATGGTAACTGACCAATCTGATCTTATTGGACAAACCATTATGAATAGCAATTTCAGAAAAAGATTTTATGCCTTTATCTTAGCAATAAGACGAGAAGGTGGAATCATTCGTAAAAAAGTTGCACATGTTTTGATTCAATCATATGATACACTCTTGATTTATGGCGGGAAGAAACAGTTGGCCAAATTAGCTAATAGTAGTGGCTTTATATTACTGGGCGAGGTTCAAGAAAAATTAGTCAAAGTCAAATTTTGGTGGGTTAGTATAATTTTAATCATTGCTACAATTATTCTAGCCGCGCTAGGCCTTTTACCTATTATAAAAGGAGCCTTGTTAAGCATCGTAATTTTATTAATTCTACGTGTTATTACTCCAAATGAAGCATATCAATCAATTCATTGGCAGGTTATTATATTAATAGCAGCTTTGATTCCACTTGGTACAGTTATAGAAACAACGGGTACAGCTTCTTTTATTGGTGAATCTATTTCTCAATTTGTCAAATTATTCTCTGGTAATTTGCAACCTTATATTTTATTAGGACTCACTTATCTAATTACTATGATTCTTACTGAGGTATCATCTAATACAGCTACCGCAATCATTATGACACCTATTGTCTTATCTCTTTCTGCAAATATGGGGATTGATGCGCGACCTTTGATCTTTGGTGTATGCTTTGCTGCATCAGCATCATTTAGTACTCCTATTGGGTACCAAACTAATCTGATGGTTTATGGCGCTGGTGGATACAAGTTTTCTGATTTTATAAAAGTTGGACTTCCTCTATCGATCACTTTTTGGTTAGCGGCAATCATATTTATTCCAATGATATGGCCCTTTTAATTTTTACTCTGTATAAAATTCAGTAATCCATCTTGATATTATAATCTAAATTCCGCGCCTATGGCACAGCCAGAAATACGCCATTCTCGATTAAAATCATTCATTGATAATCCATCAAAATCGCTGTGGATACTTGCAATACCTATAATAGCTGGAATGGGTATACAGACCCTTTATAGTATTGTAGATATGATTTTTATTGGGATGCTCAGTGGTGAAGCTATTGCTGCTGTTGCATTTAATTTTCCAATTTTCTTTTTTGTTATGGGTATATCCTTTGGTTTAGGAAGTGGCGTAACAGCATCCATAGCTCGTTTCATTGGATCAGATGATAAAGTAAATGCTGATAATGCAGCTGAACATGCGATAGTTATGGCATTCGTGATTAGTGCCCTACTTACATCTTTGGGACTACTATATGGTAAACAGATCCTTGTTAAAATTGGATGTACTCCTGAAGTTCTTCCTCAGGCATGGGAATACCTTAAGGTTAGCTGCTACGGGCTTTCATTTGGAGTTTTTTCAGGTTTTTTCAGATCAATATTAGCTGGAGAAGGAGACATGAAGTTTCCCATGATTTTAGCAGGTATTGGAACAGTATTAAATATTGTCTTAGATCCAATTTTTATTTTCACACTTAATTTTGGTGTTTCAGGAGCTGCATGGGCAACTACAATAAGTCAAATGATTATTTTTATAATATTTATATATATGCTTTTTTTTAAGGATCATGCATATGTCCAATTCAAATTACGTGACTTCAATCCATCGTATTTTATTTTAGTCGATATTATTAAAGTGGGTCTGCCAGCATCTATGTCTATGATTGTTATGGCGATAGGCCAGTTATTATTTAATATAATGCTTGCAACTTTTTCGACAGATGCTGTTGCTGCATACCAAATAGCAGGACGTATAGATATGGTAGTTTTCTTACCTATATTTGGTATAGCTTCGGCATTAACAACTATGGTTGGAATGTTTTTCGGGGCAAATGAAATAGACAAAATTAGATTTATTACTAGATATGGTATTTCAAGTTCCTTTATTATTACATCGGTTGGCTCAATCATCTTATATGTTTTTGCTCCATTTATAATATCTGGATTTACCGATGAAACTGTAATAAAAAATATAGCTGTTAACTATCTTAGAGTTATCTCACTACTATTTCCTTTTATTTCAATCGGATTGACAATTGGGAGAATATTGCAAGGTCTTGGTCTTGGGATGCCATCTCTTATTATTACGACAATAAGAGTGATAGGTGTTGCAGGGCCACTCGCGTATTATTTTATCTATATATTGGATAAGCCAGTTGAATGGATGTGGTATGCAATGTTTATTTCTGGCATCATGGCCACAATCATTTCTATTGTTTGGCTAAAGATCGCTTTTCGTAAATTCTTAATTGCAAAACCGTTATAGGAGGAGATATTGTGGCTTTGCTTTCTAATAAACAAATTAATTCAGCTTTAATATCTTTGGATGATTGGATCTTTTCTGATAACAAAATTCTTAAAGATATTTCGTTCGATACATATTTAAGTGGTATCGAATTTGTTAATAGTTTAGCAAAAATTGCTGAAGAAAAAAATCATCATCCAGATTTAAAAGTTGGTTGGTGTCGAGTTGAGGTTGTATTCACTTCCCATGATCAAGGTGGAGTGACTGATCAATGCATTGAAATGGCCAAGATGGTTGAATTTATTCTAAAATCATAAAATAAAATGTCCAAGAAAATATTAATTATATTAGCTTACTCAGCTATTTTGATTGCTCAAAAAACTGTTGATGTAAACAAGGTAAGCTCCATCCCTATAATAGATGGTAATGTAATTAATGACCCTGCCTGGGTAGATGTAAAAACCATTTCGGATTTTGTCCAAAAAACACCTGATGAAGGGTTAGAAGTATCAGAAAAAACTATTGTGAGAGTTATGTATTCTGATCAATATTTTTATGTTTCTGTAGTAGCATATGATAAGGAGCCTAATCGTATTGTAGTATCAGATACGCGTCGAGATTCACCATTGAATAACTCTGATAGTTTCTCTTTTATTATAGATACTTTTAAAGATTTTCAAACCGGATATCTCTTTGGAACTAATGCTGCAGGAATTGAATTTGATGCACAGATAACGGGTGGTGGTGAAGGGGGAAGTATAAGTCGACGTTTTTCTATAGGAAGTGGAGGAGGGTTCAATGTGAACTGGGATGCTGTTTGGGAAGTTAAATCAATAAAAAGTGATTTTGGTTGGAGTGCTGAATTTGCTATCCCGTTCAAAACATTAAGATATAAAAAAGATAAAGATCAATCTTGGGGTATCAATTTTGAACGTGTAATAGCAAGAAAAAAGGAAGAGGCTCACTGGGCTCCTATATCTAGACAATTTACAATGACTCGACTTGTTTCAGCAGGGACAATAACCAACATAAACGTTCCAATCTCAAGGAATATTAAAATCATGCCTTATGTGCTGGGTCAAAACAATACAGTTGCAAATGAACAATCCACTCAAAGTTCAAAATCTGATTTTGGATTAGATGCAAAAGTGAGTGTTGGTTCATCGATGAACCTTGACATTACCTATAATACCGATTTTGCTCAAGTTGAGGCTGATGAACAACAAATTAACTTAGACCGCTTTAGTCTTTTCTTCCCAGAGAAAAGAGCTTTTTTTCTTGAAAATGCAGGCCTTTTTTCTGTTGGTAGTGGCGGTGGTTATTTTGGACCAGATATAGAAATGTTTTTTAGCAGAAGGATAGGCGTTGGTTCTGGTGGTGTTCCCGTGCCAATTATTGGGGGTGGTAGATTAACGGGTACATTATCTGGAATGAAATTGGGTATACTTACAATGCAGTCGGATAAAGTAAAGGATGTTACGGATGGAAATCAATATTCAGTTTTGCGATTAAAAAAAGAATTACCTAACCGTACTCATTTTGGGGGAATGTATACCGCTTTAAATCATTTAGGTGAAAATGCATATGTTAATCAATCCTATGCATTTGATGCGCAATTAGGGATTGGTGAATTAAGCAAAATTATTGCTTTTGCAGGATTTACTGATACTCCTGGGCTCAGTAAAGATAATTCATATGCGTTCCGTTTAGAGGCAGCACGTGACACAAAATCAATTTCCACTGTGACGTCTTATACAGAAGTGGGAGCAGATTTTAATCCAGAAATGGGATACCTTAAACGGGAAAGCTATCGCAAATGGTCAGGGCGCATCTTTACTCGCTTTAGACCTGAAAATAAATATGGAATACTCGAATTGAGGCCACATATAAATTTTGATGGATATTGGAAATTAGATGGTCGTCAAGAATCAGGACGTTGGCATATTGATAATCACTGGGAATTCAGATCTGGATTTGAAATTCACACAGGAATGAATTTAGTTTATGAAGGAGTTTTTGCCCCTTTTGAAATTTCTTCTGGTGATACTGTACTTGCGAATGAATATAATGATAAAGAAATCCAAATAATGATTATGACTAATAATGCAAAACCTGCCAGCTTTAGTGCAATGACTAGAATAGGTGGTTTTTTTGGTGGCGATAGAGTTAGCTCAACCCCAACGATTCGATTGCGCTACAAAGATCAATTCACTTCAGAGTTCAGTTTGAATTATAATAAAGTAGAGTTACCAGATGGAAAATTTGAAACCAAATTAGTTAGATCAAGATTAACTTATGCATTTTCACCAAAAATATATATTCAATCTCTTCTTCAATATAACAATCAATCTGATGAGTGGTCAATGAACTGGCGTTTTATATGGCAACAATCTGCTGCTACAGGACTATACTTGGTTTATAATCAGACCCAGGACTATGATGGTATTCCAATACCTAATAGCACAAAATCATTTGCATTAAAATATAGTTATTTATTTGATGCCCTGAATTAATATTTTTATAATCCTGATGGTTTATTTACTAATCACTACATTTATTTGGGCATTTTCTTTTAGTATCATTGGCCATTACCTTTCACCAGATATAAACCCTTGGACACTTTCTTTACTTAGAACTGTTATCGCCCTTATCATCTTTTTACCTATCATTGATTTAAAAATACCTAGAAAACATATGTTAATAATGGGATTGATTGGTGCTATTCAGATTGGGGTAATGTATTTATTATATTTGAATGCATTTCTCTTTATATCTGTATCTAAAATATTACTTTTTACGATAACTACCCCACTATATGTCACTATAGTCTCTGATATTATTGATCAAAGGATTAGGTCATTGTTTTTGATGCTAAGCATTGGATCTATTTTAGGAGCTTTATTGATCAGGTTTACTTTAATTGGATCAAAAGACATTGTTGGATTATTTCTAATTCAAGGAGCGAATCTATGCTTTGCGACTGGTCAAGTATTGTATAAAAATTTTATAAAGAATTCTAAAAGATCATCAAGAGGAATGAGTGATTTCGCCTATTTTTATTTCGGAGCATTAGTGATAACTATCATAGGATTTATGTTATCAAACTCAAACATTACATTACCGATAAGTTCATTTCAATGGATCCTGATTATTTGGCTGGGCGCAATTGCTTCAGGATTAGGATTTTATTTATGGAACCGTGGAGCATTGCTTGTTTCTTCAGGGACGCTTGCTGTGATGAACAATTTGGTTATCCCATTAGGTTTGATTATAGAAATAATTGTTTTTTCAAAAGTAATTAATATCGAGACATTTCTAATTGGAACAATAATAATTTTTGGTACAATAATTATATCTTTGAAGATTAGTAATTAGGTTAATCTATAAACTATATTTTGATATAGATTTTTTTTCTATACATCCAAGTAAGTATAATTAAGAATATTACTACGTGAAAAAATGCAAA
>NZWI01000015.1 GCA_002701875.1 Fidelibacterota bacterium | reverse complement strand
TGAAAATCTATAGTAATATTTTTATTTAGATATACTTCACGCTCAATAGAATTATATCCAATATAACTTACTTTAAGTTTGTAATTCCCTTCCGGAAGAAGTAATGAATATTCACCTTCAACATTAGTTGATGTTCCTTCCTCAGTCGTTGTTTCGAAGACATTTGCACCGGATAAATCCTGACCCGAAACTTTATCTATGATCTTTCCACTAATAGTTAATCCATCCTGACCAAACGTTATAGGAATAAAGATTAAAGTTATTAATATTATTTTCATCATTATTAATTAGAATTATATTTTTCTTTCCTCTTTATTGCTACTCGTTTGTTTTGATCTAGTTCCATTTTTCTGAGCCTAATATTAAGTGGAGTTACTTCAACTAACTCATCTTCTGCTATAAATTCAATACATTGATCAAGCGATAGTTGTTTAGGTGGACGCAGAGTTATTGTATTATCGGATCCTGCAGCTCGCATATTAGTAAGTTTTTTTTCTCTAGTAATATTAAGGGCCAGATCACCATCTCTATTACGTTCACCAATGATCATGCCATCATAAACTTCTGTACCAACATTTAAAAATAATTCTCCACGATCAGCCATACCAACGCAAGCATATGTAGTGACTTTTCCATTACGATCCGCCACCAATGCGCCTGAGTTTCTTTGCGGAATTGGTCCAAACCAGGGTGCGTGTCCATCAAAAAGTTTATTCATTATACCTGCGCCCTGAGTATCTGTCATAAACTGAGATCTGAAACCTATAAGCCCTCTTGATGGGATTGAAAATTCAAGATTAACTCGACCTGATCCATGATTCTGAAGATTTATCATTCTCCCTTTTCTTTCAGCCAGTTTTTCAGTCAAAACTCCAACCTTATCTTCAGGAATATCTAAAAACACTTTTTCCATTGGCTCAACTATTTTACCATTTTCTTCTTTAGTAATCACTTGAGGCTTTGAAACCATAAACTCATATCCTTCTCTTCTCATAGTCTCAATTAAAATGGCCATTTGAAGTTCTCCTCGACCACGCACTTCAAAAACATCAGTTCTATTTGTAGAAATTACTTGTAAGGAAACATTACTAAGTGTCTCCTTATCTAACCTTTCTGATAAATGACGAGTAGTTAAAAACTTCCCATCCTTTCCCGAAAAAGGGCTATTGTTAACATAAAATAGCATTGATACAGTTGGTTCATCAACCGTGATACGTGGCAAGGGTACTGGATTCTCATTATCCGATATAGTATCCCCAATTGAAATATCTTCTATTCCAGCAAAAGCAATTATATCTCCTGCCTCTACATCGTCAACCTGTATTTTATTTAATCCTTGGAATGTATATAGAGCTGAGAATTTTTGGTTTGGTTTGTTTTCATTATTAGTGCATAATGAATAAGCCTCATTCATAGATAGCATACCATTATTAACTCTCCCAACGGCAATCTGACCTACATAAGAATCATAATCTAGGCTTGTAATTAAAAACTGGGCTTTACGCTCATCTGTAACAAGTGGACCTTCAATACTATTAAGAATTGATTCAAATAGTGGAGTTAGATTTTTTGATTCACTCTCAAGTTCATTATGAGCAATCCCCAGTTTGGCATTTGTATAGATAATGGGGAATTCTATTTGCTTATCAGATGCATCAAGGTCAATGAACAAATCATAAACTTCATTAATAACATCGTCAATTCTAGCATCAACTCTATCAATCTTATTAATGACTAGAATGACGGGTAAATCTTTTTCTAAAGCTTTCTTTAATACAAACCGAGTCTGTGGTAATGGGCCTTCACTTGCATCAACCAGTAAGAGTGCGCCATCAACAAGGTTCAAACTTCTTTCTACTTCACCACCAAAATCAGCATGGCCTGGAGTATCAAGAATATTAATTTTTATTTCATTATAAAATATTGCGGTATTTTTTGCAGTGATAGTAATTCCACGTTCTTTTTCAAGGTCAAGAGAGTCCATTACTCTATCCGCAACATCTTGATGCGCTTTAAATGTTCCACTCTGTTTTAGCATTGCGTTCACAAGAGTAGTTTTGCCATGATCTACATGAGCAATAATGGCAATATTTCTAAATTTATTTTTTCTCATTTTTTCTATTTCAATTTGACAATATTATTAGTTAATAATTTTGCAGTAGGACTTAATTAGCACTGATAAAATATTCTATTTTAATTATATCGTCTATTCCTATAAACATTAAAGTTGGAGGATCAATATTGTAGTCATTTAAATTAATTAGAAATGTGCCATCTACTTCTAGACCATCTAACATATTTATCTTGGCAATGCTATTTATTGTATTTGTCACTCCATGAAAAGAAAGCTCTCCTTCAATCTTAACCGAGTCCCCATCCATTATTATTTTTATCGATTTAAACTTTATTTCTGGGAAATCAAGAGCTTCGGTAGATGTTAACATATTAGAATCTCTATTTGAATTCCTACTATCCAAGGATCTAAGAGCTACTTGAAGTTCAGCTTTATGATTAGAATTATTTTTATCATAAAAGATTGATCCATTTAAATCATTTGATACGCCAATCCAGTCACCGAAAAAATGTGAACCGTAATATTTTACCTGTGCTCCTTTTATCTCATAATTTTGAGCACTGGTCAACGATAGAAATAATACTATTAGTATAAGAACCATTTAGTAAGGCAGGATAGTTAATAGTCCTGATAATATCATACTGACTAAAGTTGCCGTTGCAACATCTTGATGACTTGCAATGGCTGTAAGTCTATTAGTCGAATTTGATATATTTTTCCCAAGTACTGGGATAGACATCATACCTGCAAAGTGAATATATGATAACCAACGATGGATTTTCATCGAACTAACTCTTTTTTCATATATTAAAGCAGGAGGAGCAAAGTAGCTTAATGACGCTGATGTCATATAAGCACTCCAAGTCACTTTACTAAAGGTTTTATGGCTTGATAAATTTGAATAATCACCATCAGCAAGCTCAAGCCCTAGAGAGTATTGGTAGGCTAGTAGTCCTAAACTTAGTAAAGCAAGTTTTTGATGAGTCTGAAGCATTTTAACACGAAGTTCAACTTCTTCTTTCCTTGTAGCAGGTGCGAGATTTGTTTTCCTTATTAAACCATTTTCCCCCCATAATATTTTCGTATGAAACGGCATGTATTCTGCATTCTTGATATCTAATTGGTCTTGCCCTTTTAAACAAATAAGGGAAAAGCATATTAACAAAACTTTATTAAGATAATTGGCTATCATGCACTACTCAATATATATTGTTTTACTTCAGCCCAATCTCCGGATTTTATGCAGCGATCTTTCTTTTGATTTAGCTGATAGCTATACATCTTATCGTAATAGTTAACTAATAATTGCTTAATCCATTCAAAATGAATCTCTTTATCATTATTTTCAAAAGCACTCCGAATTAAATTATCGACTATTTTAAAATTTGTTCCTCCAAGACGTTTTGATATTTTTTCAAGTTTTCTTAGAAGAGTTTTTGATAACTCAGTCTGATCATTATTCTTAATACCTTTTTTAACATACTCATCATAGATATTTTGAATTCGGTTTTCTATAGGTTCTTCAATCAATACTAATTTTGATGAAGTCATTTTATCAAAAAACTTTTCTGGGATAACTACTCGGCCTATCGTTTTTGATTCATCTTCAAAAAATATTTTACTTGCAGATATACTTAAATACTGATAAGCCAGATTGTTCTCAAAATTGATAGGTGTAGGTTGCGGCGTTTCAAAACTACCAAAAGCAGATCCTCTGTGATTTGCTAGACCTTCAAGATCAATACTATTATTTATTTGTTGGATCATTTTAGTTTTGCCAGAACCAGTCTTACCTGCAATAATTATCCATTCCTTATTATCTCGAGATGCACTATCAAGTATATCTAAACACGTATTTCGAAGTGCCTTAAACCCACCTTCAACTATATCAATATCAACACCGATTTCTTTTAACCAGCTTTGAGCAATTTTTGAACGTTGTCCGCCTCTTGCACAATAGACTTGAGCTGTTGGATTATTTTCAACAAACTGTACCCAATTAGAAATCCTTTTATTTTTAATTTTTCCACTAACTAGCGAATATCCTTTTTCCATTGCAGCTAGATTACCATTTTCCTTATAAATTTTGCCCACTTCAATTCGCTCGTCATTAGAAAGAATTGGAAGATTAATACTAGTAGGAACCGCACCAACTAAGAACTCATTAGGCGCCCTTACATCAATAAATGGTATTTTATTTTTTATTAATGGTACTAACATTTTATTTGAAAAGCATATTTTAAACTTGGTATAGGAGATTTAATTTAACCTCGATGAATCATTCAATCACACCTTATACAATATGAAATTACCAAAATTTCTTGCTGTAGGTTTGTTGGGAACAATAACCAACCTGACATTATTCTACATTTTTGTAGATATTCTATTAAATCCACCATTGCAAATTTCAATTATTACATTCATTATTGCTAGTTTACAAAACTATTTACTAAATCATTTTTGGACTTTCTCAAAAACGATGACTGAGAAAGTTCCAAAAGTTTTAAACTATTTTAGGTTTTTAACTGTTGCATTAATCGGATTAGTTATAAACCTAATTATACTATGGATGGTATTAGAGGCCTTTAGTCCAACTTATAAAGTTGTAGCTCAGGCAGTTGGAATTTCTGGCGGTACCTTTATTAATTTTTTAGGCTCAAAGTATTGGGTGTTCAAATAAATGAGAAATATAAATTTCAAATTATTTATTGCATTAAGTATACTATTACTAGCAGTTAGACTTTTATTCATTTCTAATACTTTATTAATTAATGATGAAGCCTATTATGCAATATATGCCAGGCATCTAGCATGGGGGTATGTTGATCATGGACCAGTGATTGCATATCTGATCAAATTCTTCACATTAATATGGGAAAACAGTTTTACTGTCCGTTTAGGTGCGACTACACTTATGACAATACTTACTTTTGTTTTATACCATTTTGGAAAAAAATATTTTAACACTCAAGTCGGCATTATCTTATCATTAAGCATAACAGCAAATATGCTATTTCACACAAACTCAATTGTCATTACACCAGATGTTCCAATGACATTTTTCACCACACTTGCTATTATGTACTATTACCTAGCATACTGCGTTGATAAAAAGTATGTTTATATTGGAGGCATAATGTTAGGTCTTGCTGTATTATCAAAAATATCAGCCCTCTTCCCGGCAATAGGAATTGCTCTTTATCCATTCTTAATAAAAGATAAACGCCACTGGTTAAAAAATATGCATTACTACGGTTCTTTTATAGTTGCACTATTGATATTCTTACCATTTATCATTTGGAACCTTAATAATGACTTGGCTTTCGTTCGTAATCAAGGAAGTCATATTTACCGCGAGGGTGAAATTACTGAATTCATCAACCTATGGCTAGGTTTAGCAATTATAAGCGGGCCACTTTTTTTCTATTATTCAATTATACGCCCATTTTTAAATCTAAAAGAATGGCGGAAGACATCCGAACCTATCCAATATTTTACAGTAGTGACAATTGTACCTCTAGGTTACTTTCTGGCACACTCGTTATTCTCTAAATTTGAATTGAATTGGCCTGCACCAGTTTTTCTTAGCGGAGTATTTTTACTCAGTCTCCAGTTAAATAGAAATAACATGAAGATATACTATGCTCAAATAATTTATTCATTAATATTAATAATGATTATAACAACTCAAACTTTTTGGCCTGTCCTACCATTAAAGGGAAACGCAGATATAACAAATCGTTATTATATGTATGAAGGATTAACAGATACATTGGGCACTTATCTAGAAAATAATCCTGAACTACAAAACACTCGAATTGCTGCTAACAATTTTCAAATACCATCAATGATTAATTTTTATCTTGATCCTGCTCTTGAAGCAACCTGTTTATCAATTGGATATCAAGAAACACTCTATTCCTTTCTTTATCCCAATCGTGGTCAAAAAAATAATGATTTTATTTTTATTAAACATGGCATGGGTCAGCCAGAATTTTTAATTAATTATTTTGAAAAAATATCACCACTAAAAAAGTTCAAGATTAAACGTGATGATCAGACATTATCAAATTTCTCTCTCTGGTACGTAAAAAATTACTCTGGTGAAAAGTGATATGATTGTAGTTAATAATTTGAAAGTTTCAATAAGACTATTAATCACACTTACTCTTGGTCTATTCCTATCCTGTGCAGATAATGTATCAGATGATTCTGAATTTGTTGTTCCGGTAATTATTCCAACTGGGAATGAAAAGTATCTCCAAGAAAATTCAGATTATATTTATGATCAGAAAAATTTACGAACCTATGAATTAAAATTACCCCAAAGTGCATTAGATAAAATTGATGCTGATCCAGCTGCAGAAGAATATGTTGAAGGTATGCTGATATTTGAAGGTGATACAATAAGCCCAGTTGGCATAAGGTACAAAGGTTCAGTTGGTGCTTTTGTTGGTTGTCTAACGGGAGATGATTGGTTCAATCCTTCAGGTAAAAAAACATGTTCAAAATTATCAATGAAGATCAAGATCAATTGGGAGGGAAGAGAGTCACTATTCTATAATCTTAAAAAAATTCAGTTCCATGCGCAAAACCTAGATAAAACTCAACTCCATGATCGATTAGCATATTGGTTATTTAGATCAATGGGAGTTAATGCACCTAGAGCTGTACATGCACGATTGATGATCAATGGTAAATATTCCGGTCTATACTCACTTGTTGAGGTAATCGATAGCGCATTTGATAATTATAATTTTGATGATACAGGTGGGAATCTGTATAAAGAAGTATGGCCTCTCACATATAAAGGAACCGCTAACAATGAACAAGCTTTCTTAAATGCATTAAGAACCAATGAAGATGAGAACCCATCAGTTCAATTGATTAAAAGCTTTGGCGAAAGACTTGAAAAAGCTTCCAATCAAACAGAAATAAATAATATTATTTCAGAATATATGGATATAAAAAAAATAATTTCATTGGCAGTTGTTGATCGCATGATTAGAAATGATGATGGATGGTATCATTGGTATTGTTTTGGTGATTGTGGTAATCATAATTATTTCTGGTATGAAGAACCAACTAATAAAAAAATCAATCTAATTCCATGGGATCTAGATAATGCATTTGAAAATATCGAGCGGAATAATAATCCAGTAACTCCCATTGCCGATAAATGGGGAGAAACCAGGAATGACTGCAAACCCTTTCCATTTGGACCAGCCTTTATTTATCAATGGTCTGCGTCATGCGATAAATTAATCGGAGGTTGGGCAAGCTATAAAAAAGAATATAAAGAAATAAAAAAAGAATTTGTTAGTGGGCCATTTTCTAAGGCACAAGTTGATGCGCTTATTGATGAATGGGTGGCGCAAATTAGAGATGCAACTGTTGAAGCTACAAATACTCACAGTGATGCGTTAAACACTACTACCTGGGAAACGGAAATAGGCATACTTAAAAGCCAACTTGAATTTGCTAGAAATCAATAGGGATACTATTATGAAAAATAAATTCTATCATATAACAATTATTACAACAATACTTTTATCAGCATGTAATCAATTACCTAAAAATGATGATTCACAGTTATCTTTAAAATATCTAGGTGCTGCTGGTTGGGAAATCAAAGATGAAAATTCTACGATCCTAGTTGATCCATACCTTTCTAGGATTAAGCTTGTTGGGAACAGTACAACTAAAACAATTTCATCATCAGCCATGAATAGAGATTGGGGTAATGATAAAAGAAAAAAGTATTATAGGGAAGATCGCTTCACTCCTGATACATCAGTTATAAATAGCCACATAGTATCAGCTGATTATATTTTTGTACATCACACGCATTTTGACCATGCGGCTGATGTTCCCTATATAGCAAAAAGAACAGGTGCTAAAGTTATAGGAACTGAGAGTCTTGCTAATATTCTTAGAGCAAATGGAGTTCCAGAAAATCAAATAATAACTGTGAAAGGTGGTGAAGATTATTCATTCGGTAATTTTTCAGTAAAAGTGCTTCCTTCATTGCATTCCGCACTCAGAAAAAAACAATATTTTAGTTCAGCAATAATACCAAAAAATGTCAAAGCACCAATGATGATCAAAGAATTCGTAGAAGGCAATTCATTAATGTATTTTTTTAGATTTAATAATAATAAAGTACTAACCATGGGATCTATGAATTTTATTGAGAATGAAGTAAGAGGACTTCAGCCAGATGTACTATTAGCTGGATCTGCTAATTCAAGAAAAGAAATCTATAATTATACTGAGAGGCTATTATCGCTTACAAATTATCCAAAAGTAATTATACCCACGCACTGGGATGATTTTAGGATACCTTATGGGGCCTCACAATCAAAAGCTGCAGAATCAAAAGGAGTACCATTTATTGAAGAGGTAAAAATACTATCTCCGAATTCAAAAACATTTTTGCCAGTACACTTAGAACTTATTTATATCAATAAATTATAATTTGGGCGTCACTCCCATATTTTTCCAGATGAAAGCAAAAATATCAGCTGAAAGCTTCATCCTCTGATCCATGGATACACTACCATGACCCGCATTAGTTTGAATTCTTATTAAGACTGGGTTATCTCCTGTGTGTGCTTTTTGCAGACCAGCAATAAATTTGAATGAATGTGCAGGGACAACTCTATCATCATGATCAGAAGTTGTAACTAGTGTGGCGGGATACGAAACTCCAGATACTAGTGCGTGAACAGGCGAATATTTTCGCAAATACTCAAACATTTCAGGGGAATCATCTGCTGTCCCATAATCTGCTGCCCATCCTGCTCCCGCAGTAAATTGATGATATCTTAACATATCCATTACACCTACTGCAGGTATAGCAACCTTCATGAGATCTGGCCTTTGTATCATAGTAGCTCCTACTAAAAGCCCTCCATTAGATCCACCTCGAATTGCAAGATATTCATTAGATGTATAACCATTATCAACAAGGAACTCTCCTGCAAAGATGAAATCATCAAAAACATTTTGCTTATTTAGTTTTGTGCCAGCAAGGTGCCATTTTTCACCATATTCACCTCCACCTCTAAGATTAGCAACGGCATAAACACCACCATTCTCAAGCCAGACAATATTTGTCGTACTAAAACGTGGAGTCTGACTTATATTAAATCCTCCATAGCCATAGAGGATTGTAGGATTTTGGCCATTTCTTTCTAGCCCCTTTTTGTAAGTGATAAACATAGAAATTTTGGTAAAATCCTTACTTTGATAGAATACCTGTTCTGTTACATAATTACTTGGTTCAAAATCAATCTTAGGTTTGCGATATAATGATGACTCACCCTTCTCAATGTCATATTTAAATATTGTAGAAGGATAAGTATATGATGAAAAAGAATAATATAATTCCTTTTCATCTTTCTTTGCGCCAAAGCCACCTGCAGAGCCAATACCTGGTAATTTTACTGTCCTAACAAGAGCTCCTTTGTAGTTGAATTGTTTAATCTCTGATTTCGCATCTACTAGATAATTAGCAAAAAAATATCCTCCACCTGATCCAACACGAAGTACATTTTCCGATTCAGGAATAACATCTATCCATTTAGATGGTCGATTTAGTTTTACTGATATTAATCTATATTTTGGAGCATCAATATTTGTATATAGAAAAAATTTGTTACCATCATTATCAACTACACTACACCGAGAAAAATAGTCGTCTTCTAATTGGACTATGGTCTGATTAGGATTATTTAAATCCATTACATAGATCTGGTTTCCACTAGTATTTTGAGAAGCTGATATAACCAGATAGTTTTGGTCCTCAGTGACATATCCACTAATATAGCGATTTGGATGTTTTTCGCCACCATATACTAATTGATCTGCTGACTGTGAAGTACCAAGTCTGTGATAATAAAGTTTATGTAATTGAGTCTTAGCAGATAAGGCGCTTTTATCCTTTGGATTATCATAACTACTATAGTAAAAACCCTTATTTCCACGCCACGAGACTCCACTAAATTTTACATCTTTTAGGGTATCTTCAATTATTTTTTGAGTTTCAACATCAATTACTAAAATCTTACGCCAATCAGATCCTCCTTCAGTAATCATATATGTTGCTAAAGATGCATCTTCACTAAATGATAACCCTCTTAACGCAACTGTTCCATCTTTAGAAAATTTATTTGGGTCTAAAAAGACTTCTGGTTTTTCACTATTGCCTACAGGTTGACGATACACAATTGAATGATTTTGCAAACCAGTATTTTTATAAAAATATTCATACTCACCTTCTTTAAATGGAGCTCCAACTTTTTCGTAATTATTTAATGATTTTATTCGTTTTTCAAGCTTTCTTCGAAAGCGAATTTTGTTCAAGTAGCGAAAAGTACTTTTGTTTTGTGTTTTAACCCAATCGGCTGTTTCATCAGACATATCATCCTCTAACCACCGATAGGGGTCAGCAACTTCAACGCCATGGTATATATCAACATGATCAGATTCTCTAGTATCTGGATAATTGATCTGCTGCACATTATTTTGGCAGCCGACCATCATAAAAACAATAAAACTAATTAATAAACGTTTCATCTCATTTTCCTTTAT
>NZWI01000014.1 GCA_002701875.1 Fidelibacterota bacterium | reverse complement strand
ATTCTAATCCCTCAATTATAGGTAAAGCTTTACTAGGTTTGGGGCGAGGATACGAAAATCAAATTATTCAAGATCAAATAAAATTAGAATTTGTTAACTGGTTTCCTAAGAATGAATTTTTTAATTATAAACTCATAAAATCACCAGATATTAAAAATGATTTATTAGCTAATACAATCGAACATTATCAATCAATTCTAGCACTACTTCCTCTCTCAAATACTACTGCAACAGTCTATTACAGACTAGGTGAGATTCAATCAAAAATAATTCGAGATTATAAAGGATCTCTGATATCATATAAAGCTGCACTAGAAGCAAAACCTAATTTTGAGCTTACAAAGATAATTCACCAAAGAATTGGTGAATTATACATACTAAGTGGAGAATATGAATTAGCAACAAAATATTTTATACCTAAAGACCATATTCCTATTGATAATAAAACCATTCACTATATCAATAGTCTATTGTATAATAAAAATATTGATACACCTTCAGCATTATTTGATTCAGTTGCACTTACACTAGAGCCAAATCATCATTATTTTAATGATCTTTTAGAAATGCATGATTTAATCATCAATTATTATACTGATGGAACAAGGGATGATAAAGAAGCCTTTAAATCATTTTTTGATGCTGAGGGATTAATTAGACAACATAAGATACCCGAAGCAATTTCTTCTCTTAATGAAATAAGTAATAGATATCCGGATGCTCTAATAACACCATTATCAACGCTAAGACTAGCTATTTTATTAGTTGAATTTAATGAATATGAAAAAGCACTTAGTGTTGCATTGACTATAGAAGATCCTACCTTAAAAGATAAAGGATTAGCGCTAGCAGGCGAAATTGAAGAACGATTTTTAGGTAATACAGAAAATGCATTAAAACACTATTACCGTATTTTATCAGAATGTGAATCATCATTACTGATTGAGCCTATACGCCTTAACATAAGAAAATTATCTAAACGAAATGAAAGTTAAATGAAATCCCCTCTTATCTTTTTACTATTTTTACAATTAGGAATTTCTCAAAAGATTTTAATTCCTATGGATGATTCTCAAAAAAATCATTTAAAAGCATATGGAACAGCTTTTTGGACGCTACAACAAGAAATTAATGTGGAGTGGATACTAAATTATAAGGGTGGCTCATTTATGATTGATAGTTATCCTGAAGTTGAAAAAGAATGCCGTGTTCGTGGGATATCATATGAAATTATTGGTGCGGAAAAAACTTTGGTCATATATAATGAAGTAGAAGTAAACAATATGGATGTGATACTTCTTGAAAATGCACCAAAAATTGCAATTTACTCACCGCCAAATAAACAACCTTGGGATGATGCTGTTACTTTGGCTCTAAGTTATGCAGAAGTCCCTTATGAGACTCTTTGGGATGAAGAAGTATTTAATGGATCATTAGCTGAATATGATTGGCTTCATTTGCACCATGAAGATTTTACCGGACAATATGGAAAATTCTATCGTAACTATCGTACGGCGGATTGGTACATAAGTCAACAAAAACAGTTTGAAGCTATGGCACAAAAATTGGGGTTTTCTTCTGTACATAACCAAAAAAAAGCATTAGCTGAAATAATTAAAAACTATGTTGCTAATGGAGGCTTTCTATTTGCAATGTGTTCTGCAACTGATTCTTTTGATATTGCATTATCTGTTATGAATGTAGATGTGGCTCATTCAGTATTTGATGGATCGGGTATTAATAAAAATTTATATGAAAAAATTGATTATAATAATTCTTTAGCCTTTACAGATTTTAAAATCATAACCGATCCAATGATATATGAATATTCAGATATTGATTATCCACAAAGCAATAATGTTGTTGTTAGGGGTGCTGATGCAGATTATTTTTCTTTATTTGAATTTTCTGCCAAATATGATCCAGTACCAACAATGCTAACACAAAATCACGTACCAGTTATAAAAGGATTCATGGGTCAGACTACGGGATTTAATAGAGACAGAATAAAAAAACATATATTAATAATGGGAGAAGATCGTACAACTCCTCAAGTAAAATATATTCATGGCAATCATGGGCAAGGTACTTTTACTTTTTTGGGAGGCCATGATCCTGAAGACTATCAACATTTTGTTGGTGACCCCCAAACTGATCTATCGCTCCATCAAAATTCTCCGGGCTACAGACTTATATTAAATAACATCCTCTTTCCTGCTGCAAGAAAGAAAGAACGTAAAACATAGATAAAAATAATTTGTGGATTCAAAAAGAAATTTTATTGCAGCCTAGACAAAGAGGATTTCACCTTATTACGGATGAAGTCATTAATAATATTCCTGAGTTAATTGATATTTCTATTGGATCATTATCAATTTTTATCAAACATACATCAGCATCATTAACTATTAATGAAGATGCTGACCCTACGGTACGAATAGACTTTGAATCCTATTTTAATGAAGCTGTGCCTGAGAATTCCCCTTATTACAAACATACAATAGAAGGCCCCGATGATATGCCTGCACATTTAAAATCATCTATTCTAGGGTCTTCAATTACTGTCCCAATAAGTGATGGAAAACTCAACCTTGGCACCTGGCAAGGGATTTACTTATGTGAGCATCGAAATAAAAAACCAACAAGAAAAATTGTAATAACAATAAATGGGAAGTGAACATTAATTTTTTTGGTGTAATTGCTTATGCCTTCTAAGCATACAATCATTCATTACAAACAATAATCCATCTGTTTGTGCTATTTCAGAAGCCTCCTCACTAATAACGCCATCTTGAAGCCATAGTGCTTTTGCGCCAATGCTGACAGCTTCTTTGGCTATTGAAGCAGCAAATTCTGAACGCCGAAAAACATTAACAATATCTACTTGGACGGGTATATCTAAAAGACTGGAATAGCATTTTTTATTTTGTATTATTTCATGACCGGGGTTAACAGGTATTATTTTGTAACCCTGATTTTTCATATACATCGCAACATAATTACTTGGGCGATGTTGTTTTGGACTCATTCCAACAACAGCTATATTTTTTAATGAGAAAACTTTATCTATCGTATCAATATCACCCATTATATGACTGAATAATTAATCCCAACACTAGTTATTTAATACTCTATTAATTTCCTTTTCAGCCAATAATGACATTACTTCATATCCCTTTTTGTTAGGGTGCACACCATCAGAACCATATTCATCTATTAATGCATTATTTTTATCTACCATTGAAGAATAATAATCAAGATAATCTATTCCATTGCTCAAAGCATATGATCTTAAAATTTGATTAGCACTCAAAATTTTGGGTGGTGGATTCATTCCTGGATTCCACGGGAAATCTTTTGCAGGTAAAATTGAACAAATAATAACTTTAATCTTGTTACTTTTTGCCAACTCAGCCATAGATATTATATTGTTAGTAATCATTGTAACATTTGAAGGTCCTGTATTTCCTGCAATATCATTAATACCTGCCGAAATCAAGACAAGTTTTGGCTGAAGATCAATCACATCTTGCCGAAACCTAATTAACATCTGAGGCGTTGTTTGTCCACTAATTCCTCTATTAATATATGATTTGCCTTCGAAAAACTCAGGTTGAAGAGTAGGCCAGCCCTCAGTTATTGAATTACCCATAAACACTACTCGCTTTTCATTCTTTGAAGGAGAACTCAGTTTTAAATTTTTTGATCTATAATATTTTAAATTAGGCCAATCCTGTTCAGCTGACTGTTGTTCTTCAGAAGAACACCCCATTAATGATAATAAAATTAATATGATAATTCGCATTTGTATTACTTCCATTAATTATTCATTATGCTTTGCTTCATTCCATATGGAATCCATTTCTTCAAGACTAGCTTCATTCAATTTCTTCCCTTTAGCTTTAATCCCTTCTTCAACTTTCTTAAAGCGTCGAATAAATTTTTGATTTGTTTTCCTTAAAGCATCTTCTGATGAAATATTTAAATGCCTCGATAAATTTACTATTGCAAATAATAAATCACCCATTTCTTCCTCAATATGTTGATTGTTTCCACTAATTTCTGCTTCCTTTAATTCTATAATTTCTTCATTAACTTTTCCCCAAACTTGTTCAATTTTTTCCCAATCAAATCCTGCATAACTTGCTTTTTGTTGGAGCCTTTGTGCGCGAATTAATGACGGTAAACTATTTGGGACTCCATCCAATCTTGATTCTCTTCCCTTCTCTTTATGTTTTTCTGCTTCCCAATTTTGCTTGGCATGAAAAGCAGCTTCAGCTTTAGCGTCTCCAAAAACATGAGGATGACGGTTTATTAATTTTTTATTAATATTATCTAACGAATCTATTATTTGAAAATTTTTTTCATCCTCAGCTATAGAAGCTTGAAATACTATATGTAATAAAATATCTCCTAATTCCTCTTTAACTAAATCCCAGTCACCATCATCGATACTTTCAATAGCTTCATAAACCTCTTCAACAAAATAGGGTAGAAGTGTATGGTTTGTTTGTTCGCGATCCCATGGACAACCATCTGGCGCACGAAGTCTAGAAACGATATTAACTAATTCTTCAAATTGATTTCCTATTTCACCCATATAATTTTTTCCAATTTACTTGTTCCAGATATGAATCTTCTTTGTTTCTCATTTCTAATTCATTTTTTTTTGTATCATCTTTATAACCTAATAAATGAAGGCTACCATGAATAATAAGCCTTCCTAATTCTTTTTGGAAAGATTGACCATATTTTATTGCATTTTCTTTTGCACGTGGCAAACTTATATATATTTCTCCTTCTACATTATTTTCATCGTAATCATTGATTCTAAAAGCAATTACATCTGTATAATGATCTAAATCAAAGAATTTTTTTTTCAAATCTGCTAATAAATTATCATTTCCAAAAATTAATGATAAATCTGCATGGGAAATACCCTCACATTCCATTACATGTGAAATTAAAGAACAAACTTTTGAATCTTTTGGTCCATCTAGTTGAGGATCTAATGCAACATTAATATTAATCATTTTCTAGGATGATTTTATGTTTGTTTTAGCTTCGTCTGGATACTCAATCCTAATATGATATATACCTCTTAGGACCGGTAATAATCCAGTAGATCCATCAACATTGCCTTTTATTTTTGTCAATTCATCCATTGTAAGAGGGCATTCAGATAATTGACCTGCTGAAATTCTAAGCTCAATGATTTTATCTATCATTTCCTCAATTTTAATTATATCTGGTTCCTTAATAGATCTAACCGCTGCTTCCACTGCTTCGCAGATCATTAAAATACCTGTTTCTTTTGTATTGGGTTTTGGCCCAGGATATTGAAACTGCTCTTTATTTATTTTATCTCCATCTGCAATAGCTTTTCTGTAAAAATATTCTACCCGGGTTGTCCCATGATGCATTGGAATAAAATCACTAACTATTTTTGGTAATCCATAATCATTCGCAAGATTTATACCTTCAACAACATGACTCTTTATTATTTTTGCGCTCATAACTGAAGTAAGACTATCATGTTTATTTTCTCCTGAATATTGATTTTCAATAAAATATTCAGGTCTATTCATTTTCCCGAGGTCATGATAATAGGCTCCAACTCTACAAAGTAAAGAGTTTGCACCTATCGCATCAGCGCAAGCCTCGGCCAGATTCCCAACAACAATACTATGGTTAAATGTACCATTAGCTTCATGTTGGAGTCGTTTTAATAATGGATTTTGAAAATCTAATAATTCAATCAAAGTCAAGTTCGTAGTAATACCAAAGGAAACTTCTAATATTCCAATTAGTCCATAGGTTACAATAGGAGATAATACTGCTATGAATGTCAAATTAATCATATCAAAACCCATCATTGACCAATCCTGTCCTTTAAATAATCCATGCGCAAGCACAACAAGCGCACTACTAGCTATTAAGGCAAATATAGCAGAGAATAATTGACTGCGTCTTCTAAGTTTACGTACAGCAAATACACCTACAGATGCTGTAAACATTGATGTAACCATAAATTCAACATTGTTACCAATTAAAATCCCAATAAGTAGAATAATTGATGTAATACCCATATATCCAATTCTTGCATCAAACATAATAGTTAATACCATAGCAGCAACAGTCGTAGGAATAAGATACTCTGACAATGCTAGCTGGGAACCAAATAAATATCCAAGCCCAACCTCAATAGTAAAAATTAATGCAATTAGGAGTACCATTCTCCAATCTTCAAATATTTGATTACGATATGTTAGTAAAAAAGTAAAAAAGAATGATACGATAATACCAATTACAAGGATACGTCCCATATATGCTAGTAAGAGTTCAAAGTTTTCCCCTTCTATGGATTTTTTATTTAAGGCAACAGAAAGAGATGATAATTTTTGAAGCTCGTCATCTGTGATTCTTGTATTTGCATCAACAATACGCTCATTTTTTAAAATAATCCCTTTATTTCGAGGAACTCTATCCTCACGTCCGCGCTGTCTCCTTTCGGTTGTTTCACGATCAAAGATTATATTTGGCTTCATGAACTCTACGACTAAAGAAGACCCAAGATCTCTCCTAACATCGACTATATTAGGAAACCTATTAGTAACATCAAGCCTAGCCTTCGTCCAAGCTTCTTGAATATCATTATAAGATGAAGGTACTGTGAGTTCTGGTGCCTCTTCCTGTTGAGTATCGACCGCCACTTCATCACTTAAAATTTCAGATAAACTAATGTCATAAATTCCTTCAGCCCACCTATTACGAGCTATCTGAGTTATCTCCTCTTTGAAGGAATCTAGATCAATACGTGCTGGATCATTTGGAGAGGTTTCAAAAATACTTTTCCATTTATCATTTTCAGCTGCAAAAGAAAATTCATTTAATATTCTAGTATTCAAAATGCTCAAATCAACACTATCAGATTGAACTCCTACTCTCGCTATATTGTATTGATCAGAAAATCGATTTCTATATAGTTCATTCCTTGATTCTTTTAACTTATTAGTAGCTGATTGTATTAGTTTGATTAATTCAAAATAATCATTTAATGCATTTATTTGACTATTAACTACATCTTGCGAACGTATGAATAAATAAGGCTCTGATTTAATAGCCTCATTTAAATCTTCTCTTAATTTTTCTTCAGTTTTTAGAATTGGAAAATTAAATGGAGCTACGACCTCTTCTCTTGCTATATCATTAATTTGATAAGAATAGAGCAAAGTTTTACCTCTTGGGAAAAATAAAGATAAAATAAGAACCATTGATAATAAAATAGTGATTTGTCGCCAATAATATTTAACTGTGGTAATAAATTTTTTAATTTTTGAGGGTTTGTTTGGTATACGAATCATAATTATTGAATATTATTAATTGTCAATGCTATACACATTACCATCTAATAGCAGCCGAAGCCCATGTATATCCTGCGCCAAAGGCTGCTAAGATAATATTTTCACCTCTTTCTATTAGCCCCTCTTCAGAAGCTTCTGTTAATGCTATTGGGATTGAGGCCGCAGTTGTATTTCCATATTTGTGAATATTACTATAAACAATATTCATATCAACGCCCATTTTTTTTGCAACAGCTTCACTTATTCGATAATTAGCTTGATGTGGAATAATTAGCTTGATATCATCTATTGATAAATCATTATATCTTAGTGCCTCATTAATTACTTCGGGAAATCTTTTTACTGCATTTCGAAATACTTCACGACCATTCATTTTTGGAGTGAAGCGTTCTGAATCGAAGACTTGACCTTTAAACCAACTCCCTGAACTAGTCCCAGGAGCTTCCATCCAAAGGTTCCTCATATCTTTTCCCTCACAGTGCAGATGAGTAGATAATATTTGACTATTATCATTGCTTCGTTGAACGATAGCTGCTCCAGCGCCATCTCCAAACAAAACTGCTATATCACGTCCCTTAGTCGTTTTATCAATTAATTTAGTTTGAGTTTCAGCCCCAACGACCAATATTGTCTGCGCCATTCCTGTCTTAATAAACTGATCTGCTATAGATAAACTATATATAAAAGCAGAGCATGCTGCTTTTATATCAAAAGCTCCAACAGTTTTAAGACCTAATTTATCTTGAAGTTGTGCGCTAACCCCTGGGAAAAAATAATCAGAGGAAAGTGTCCCAAGTATAATCATATCAATTTCATCATGATCTATCCCCGCTTTTGAAATAGCATTAGAAGAGGCTTTAAGTGCTAAATCAAAAGTAGTAATATCTTCTGTAGCCCATCTTCTTTCTTTTATACCAGATCGGCTTTGGATCCATTCATCCGATGTCTCCATTAATTCTGCCAAATCATTATTATTAATAATTTGATCGGGGACATGAAATCCCATACCTATTATTTTACTAGTATACATTTTACTCATAGTAATTCTTAATCATAGAGTCAATCTATAAGCCGAGTTCTGTTATTGATAATCATTCATCTGGTTTATTTATTGCTAAATAAATCCTGCAACCAACCCTCTCCTCAAATGATGCGGACAACATCTTGGAGTATACTTGATCTTGCACTAGATGGGGTTTACAAGCTCCTTACTTTTCAGAAAGGACTGGTGGTCTCTTACACCTCCATTTCACCCTTACTTCATAAAATGAAGCGGTATCTTTTCTGTTGCACTCTCCATACTAGATAATGTAGCTCCTCCTGTTAGGAGGCATCCTGTCCTGCAGTGCTCGGACTTTCCTCTCTTAGTGGCGCAAGCTGCGGACTAAAAGTAATTACCCGATTGACTCTATTTTAAATCAGCGTTATAAATTACAAAATATTTTATATATGACTACTCTGAATCCCAGTATAAAAAACGACTGCAACTATCACACGTGTGAATGTTTTTAGCAGCGCGAACTTCAGAAACAATTTGTGGTGGCACAAATGCTCCACACCCTCCACAGGCAGACCCAGTAATTGAAACTACTGATAACCCATCGCGAGCATTATTAATGCGAGTATATTGAGAGAGAGTTGATTCATTTATACTAACTATATGATTTTTTCTATCAGACTGTAACTTAAATTTTTGTTCTGAAGACTCATTCATTAAAACTTCTAATTTTGTACGTCTATCAACTAAATTTTTACTAAGTAAATCAAGATTTTCTTCTTCAGATTGAATTCTATCTTCGAGTTGTTCCTTTTCATCAGTATTTTCTAATGTTTTAGTTTCTATCTCATCTAATTCACCTTTAAGGTGATCTATTTCGAGCTGGAGAGCATCATATTGTTTGTTACTTGTAACAAGAAATAGTTGGTCTTTATGCTTGTTAATTTTAACGTTTATATCTTTCATTAATCCTTCAGATTTATTTAATTCAAGATCTAATTCTTTTAGACGTATTTTGCCATCTTCAACAGATTGAATTAATGCTGATTCATCATCTTTTAATTCTTCCACTTTTTTTGGTAAATCACCTAATAATTCAGCAATATCTTTCAATTGTGAATCAATATGTTGAAGTGTAATTATTTGATGGATACTATCCATTTAGATTAAAATCCTTTTATAAAAAAAAATGCATCACTAAGGATGCATTTTTTAAATTTGAAGTTGTTTGGAGAATATTCAATTCCGGAGTGAAACTCCATTTTGAATTTAATTTTTTGTTTTTTCCTTACCATAGAGAAAACAATTTAATGTATTTATATTGTTATTAGTAGTCATAATGATTCAATATAATTTCCATATACTTTTCTCCTACTTTATTAATTGAAAAATTTTCTTTAATTCTAGTTATTCCATTTTCCGACAATTGATTATATAATTTTTCATTATTAAATAATTCATAGATTGCTTCACCAGTCTTTGTAGGATTATTTGGTTCTATTAATAAACCATTTTCTCTATTTGTAATAGCATCAGAAATCCCTCCAGCATTAGAACCAATTACTGGCTTACCGCATGCATTCGACTCTAAAAATGTTATTCCAAAACCTTCTGAATCTCCTTCTTCATCTGTTTTATTACTATTCATGATGTAGATATCGCAGGCATTGTATAAATCATTTTTATTATCTTCCTCTATAAAACCTAAAAATAATACATGTCTATCGAGTTTTAGCTTTGAAACCAGTTGTTTTAAATCTCCTACATATTGTCCTGCTCCGAACCCAGCTATATCATATTTAAAATCAGGTAT
>NZWI01000013.1 GCA_002701875.1 Fidelibacterota bacterium | reverse complement strand
TTGGATCAATCCATAGTGATGTCCCAGTAAATCCAGTGTGACCAAAACTTGATTCTGATAAGTATCGCCCTCCAGATGCCTTTCCTGATGGGGTATCCCAACCCAATGCCCTTGAGCTACCTTCTACCACATTAGCTTTCTTTGTAAAATCATTGACGGTCTCAGATTTAAAAAATCGTTTCCATCCGTAGATACCTCCATTAAGCATCATTTGTGAAAAGATTGCTAGATCACTAGCAGTAGAAAAAAGCCCTGCATGGCCCGCTACTCCACCAATACTTTTAGCATTCTCATCATGAACATAACCTCTGATAAGATCACCATATAGATCATTATACTCGGTAGGAACGACCCTTTTAATTTTATCATTGGGTGGATTATAAAAAGTAGACTTCATACCTAAGGGATTAAAAATGACTGAATCAACAAACGCATCCAATGATTGTAGAGATACAGACTCAATTATCTTTCCTAATACTATCAACCCTACGTCGGAATAAACTGTTTTTTCATTCAATCCAATCTCTGGTTCTGTGTTCATGATAGAGTCAAGCCTTGTTTGAATGTTATTATCCATTAAAAAGTATTTTTTAAATGGCGGTAAACCTGAAGTATGTGTCATCAAATGACGTATAGTTACTCTTGATTTATGATTAAAATACTCTTTTTGTTTACCTTTAAATGCAGGTAAATAAGTTATCACTCTATCGTTAAGAGAAAGTTTATTCGCCTCAACTAATTTCATAACTGCAGATGTAGTTGCTATTACTTTAGTTATAGATGCAAGGTCATAAATGTTACCCCTCATAACGGGTGTTTTGTTGGAATATGTATGATAGCCAAAGGCCTTGTGAAGAAATATTTCTCCGTTTTTTCCAGCTAAAACCACACCTCCCGGAAATGCAGAATCAGAAACGGCTCTTTTAAGAGCTTTATATACTGGATTAATATTCACTGAGATTTCTTCAGGTCGAATTCGTTTTAATTCTTTTCCAGGCAACCAGGTCTCCACTCTTGCTGGCCATTTATTTGATTTTATTTGAATGCCGTCACCCATCTTAGCAACGCCAGGTATTGTTACAGGAAGAATTCCATTAATATCAGATTCGCCCATCAAAGCACTCAATAAGGCTTGTTGCATAATCTCACTACCTTTATAAGCACAAATATATACTGGTGCATCCGGGAAATCCTGGATTAAATAAGGGCTACCAAAACTTGTTATTATCACTTTAGCAGATTTTTTAATCAAACGATTAATAAAATCTGCTTCGACACTTGGCAAAAATATATTGTCCTTCCATTCAACCGGATTGGCATAAGCATTCAAAAAAACAAGAGCATCTTTTGGAATTTGTTCTAAAATATGATTAGCAATGACAAGGCTATCAGATTTATCAATTTGAAACGAATTCAACTTATATCCATGCTCACGAAGTTTAATTGTCACACTACTTTCATTGTGGTTATTTGGTCCATCATATAAGTCAATCACATAAAACTCCTCTGATGGGTCTGGTTGGAGTGGCAAAAGGTTATTCTTATTTTTTACAAGCGTTATAGAATTTTCAGCTATTTCTTCCGCTAAAGAAAAGTCACTTTGTCTGCCTATGTTTTTATGAGTCTGGTCCATTGATATGACATTGTTTATATGCAATCCTAAATGTTCTTTCATCCTTAAAACTTTCAATGCAGACTCATTAATTCGCTGCACAGTTAGAATACCATCATTTACTGCTTCTTCGACTAGATCAATTGATTTTTTCATTTGATTATTTTGAATAATAATATCTGATCCAGCTTTAATTGTTTCAATAAGAGCATAAGAATCTGAATATTTTTTTACAATTCCACCCATGTCCATGGCATCGGTAATAACTGCCCCATCAAATTTCATCTTTGATCGCAATATATCTTGAATCCAAAATTTAGACAGAGTTGCAGGATCATCAGTGTTGAATTGAAAATCTGGAGCATTCACATGAGCCACCATTATAGCATCTACCCCTGAATCAATTGCATTTTTAAATGGAGGAAGCTCAACTTCCCATAACCTAGATGAATCACTAGGGATCTGAGCTAGTGCTGAATGAGAATCGGTTTCAGTGTCACCATGGCCAGGAAAGTGTTTAGCCGTAGCTAACATACCATAATCATGTAGTCCGCGAATAAATTCTTTTGAATATCGATTAACAGAGTCAGGATGTTCACCAAAAGACCTCGTGTTAATAATTGGATTTTTTGGATTGTTATTTACATCAACTACAGGTGCAAGATTAAAATGAATACCTACAGCTCTACTTTCTTCCGCTGAAATTCTGGCAGCTTCATAAGCATATTTTGGATCTCCTGTAGCTGCAATTGCCATCATAGGAGGTAATGTAACAGCACCAGGATAGCGACGCCCTAAGCCCGACTCTATATCAGCCTCAACTAAAATCGGCACTTTAGCTTGACGTTGCATTTCGTTTAACATCGTTAGTGAGCTACCAGTTTCACCAAACCAGATATGGAGTATCCCTATTCCATCGGTAGAAATAAGTTCTTCAATCTCTTCCCATTCATCACTATTGTAATTCAAATAATGCATATTCATCCTATAAACCATCATTTGAGCTATTTTTTCTCTAAGTGTTAGTTTCTTTAGCATCGATTCTGCCCATGACCCACTTCCAGAAAGTTGACTTGGCGCAGCACATCCTGAGAAAAGTACAATTACACTTATTATAAATACTCTAAATATCATAGTATAAAAATTAACTGAACTTCCCTTATAAGTCTTTAACTTTTCTTTAGAACTTCTAATGAAATATCAAAATCCAGATATATCAAATATTATTGGCCAAATGATTATGGTTGGGTTACATGGATACACGAAAAATGACGTGTTCTCATTCTTTGAATCAATTGAAGGATATCCAATTGGTGGAGTCATATTGTATGATGAGGATATCACAACTTCACCTTCATCACTACATAATATTCGATCTCCCAAACAATTAACGAGCTTTACAAATTCACTTCGGAAATACAACAACATTCCTCTTTTGATTGCAATTGATCAAGAAGGAGGGAAAGTTAATAGGTTAAAACCTGACTATGGTTTCCCTGATTCAAAAACTTGGGCAGAATTAGGAAAAATTAATGAACTAATAATCACAAAAGAAAATGCAGAACTGACAGCTAAAACACTTGCGCATTATGGGATTAATTTAAATTTTGCACCTGTCCTAGATCTATCTATTAATCCAAATAGTTTTATTGCACAAAAAGATCGGTGCTTATCAAGTGATCCAAAAAAAGTTATAGCCCACTCTCAAGAATTCATAAAAGCACATTTAGATAATAATGTAATGACTGTAGCAAAACATTTTCCTGGGCAGGGAAGCGCTATTGGAGATACTCACAATAGTTTTGTAGATGTGTCAAAAACTTGGTCATCAAATGAATTATTTCCTTATAAAGAGTTAATCAATAATAATTCTTTAAATGCTATCATGATATCGCATTTATTCCATAGTGAGCTAGATAACACATATCCTGCTACGCTATCAAAATCAATAATACAGGACCTTCTTAGAAATAAGATGGGTTTTGAGGGAGTTGTGATTAGTGATGATCCGCAGATGAAAGCTATATCAGATGTATATAATTTGGAAACCGTATTAGAGTTGATGATAAATGCAGGTATAGATATTTTTTGTTTTGGAAATAATCTTATATATGATCCTAATATCATAAAAAAAGTACATTTAATAGTTATGAAACTTCTAGATGAGGACAAAATTTCTATTGATGATTTAGAAAAATCATATTTCAGAGTTCTCAATATGAAATCGATAATTAATATTTCATGAAAATAATTGGAATAGATGGGGGTGCCACAAAAGTCTCTGGCGCTCAAGTTATAAGAATAGATGACCAGACATTTGAGCTAATAAAGCCTATAAAGGAAATTCAGTATAAAGACCATAAATCCTATGATTCAAATTTTGTACCCTTAACACTTGAAAAACAACTAGCAAACAAACAGTTAACAAAGCCAGAACAAAACCAATCACAATTATACATTGAATGTATCACAGAGGTTATAGAACAAATAATTGAAGAAGATCCAATTCCAATTGCAATCGCAATGCCTGGAATTAAAACCGCTAACAAGAGGGGTATAAAAGCAATGGTCAATGGACCACGTATACCTAATCTATGTGATGAGTTAGAAAAACGATTATCATTGAAATATAAAATTCAATCAATAGAAAGTGATGCGGATATGTGCGCATGGGGAGAAGAATTTGGAAAAACTGGTGCTTTCAGGAATATTGAGAACGCCTATTATATTGGTGGCGGAACAGGAACGGCAGATGGATTAAAACTACAAGGAAAATTAATTTCTTTTGATGATGCAGCTAAATGGATCGCTAAAGTTTGGGAATTAGTAATAGAAAAGGATACCTCATTTGAATCATTTAGCTCCATGTCTGGGATTAATCGACTAAGGACATCTAGATCTGATAAAGAAATCGGTTTGATGCTAGGCAACCTTCTCTTTGAAAGGATTTCCACGATTTTTTCTGGTTGGAATAATCAATTTATAACTGATAGGAATATTGAAAATGTGCATCCTTACCATGGAACATTATTAGATCGAATTGTTATTGGACAAAGGCTATCTGACTTTTTACAATCTAACGAAGGAGCAATTATTTTTTCTGAAGTGATAGAAACTTTATTCATTAACTGCGTGAATAGTGCAACTGAAATAAAAAACTATTTTATTAATAATGAAGGTTTTGATAAAGATCGTATCGTCTTATCAAATCTTCGTTCAGCACCTATTATTGGACTCGCTGCAAAATCTTATCTAGTTCCATGTTGATTCCAGGAGAAATACCAAAAAAAGAGCCTACAATTCGAGTGGGCATTGTTATACCTAAAGATGAGATCAAGGAAACTCATGTTTTACTTTCTGACACAGAATCTTATGAAATGGAAACCGATAAAAAGCATTATCCATCATGTAAAAATCAGAGAAAAATTTCTATCTTACTTAAAGATAATAAACTATTTCTTCCCGATCTTGAGTTAGAAACATCTATAGTTAGCTTTATTCCTCATCTCTCAAATGACGCATCTCATATTACATTACCTAATATGTTAGCTGGCCGTGGTTTTCATTGGGAAAAGAAGATTACAGTTAAATATTGGGGTAAAATAGAATTCTTTATTATAGATGGAAAATTGATAGTTATAAATGAATTACCATTAGAACAATATTTGAAATGTGTGTCTACATCAGAAATGAGCGCTATGTGTCCACCAGAATTTTTAAAAGCGCAAGCAATTGTCGCACGATCGTGGCTACTCGCTAATATTGAACAAAAGCACCAAAATCTAGGATTTGATATTTGTAATGACGACTGCTGTCAAAGATATCAAGGTATTAACAATTGTAATTCGGACACTATTTCAATTGTGAACAATACGTACGGAAAAGTTCTTATCTATAAAAATAATATTTGTGATGCACGATATTCAAAATCATGTGGAGGATTAACTGAAAAATATGAAAACGTATGGGGTGGTGACCCTATACCCTACTTGACTTCAATTTCTGATTTAAATAGTAAAGGTGTAGCCTATTGTGATCCTGAAATGATTCCAGAAAAATCAGTAAAAAGATATATTGGCAATGTTGATGAAAATGATAAATATTTTAGATGGAATTATGTTGTTAAGCAAGAAGAACTCATTAATACAATTCAACAAACACTTCAGATTCGAATATCTAAAATTTTGGAATTGAATCCCCTTGACAAAGGTAAATCGGGACGAATAATTAAACTTGGAGTTGATTATCTGAACATAAAGAATGAGGTTCAAACCTTAAGTATTAATTCTGAATATGAAATTAGGAATATTTTGTCCAAATCATTTTTATTTAGTTCTGCATTTACGGTATCAAAACTAAATGGAGATTTTTTATTAGAGGGCAAAGGATGGGGTCATGGCGTTGGACTTTGCCAAATAGGTGCATTGGGAATGGCATTTTCAAAAAAGAAAGTATATGATATTCTTAGTCACTATTATCCAAAATCAACAATAAAAACTATTTACAAAGTATGAGTCAAATGAGAAAAGCCAATCCTTGGACTTGGATACCATCACTCTATTATGCTGAAGGTCTACCCTATGCATTTGTGATGATAGTATCTGTTGTAATGTATAAAAAATTAAATTTATCAAATTCTGAAATTGCTTTATATACAAGCTGGCTTTATCTACCATGGGTAATAAAACCATTATGGAGTCCATTTGTTGATATTTTTAAAACTAAACGATTTTGGATTATTTTAATGCAACTATTTATAGGAGCTGGACTAGCAGGTGTTGCATTAACTATCCCAACATCAAATATGTTGCGGTACACTCTTGTCTTTTTCTGGCTTATAGCATTTAGCTCATCTACGCATGATATTGCAGCCGATGGATTTTACATGCTTGGACTTTCATCGCACGATCAAGCATGGTTTGTTGGAATAAGAAACACTTTCTATCGTTTTGCAATACTTACTGGTCAAGGATTACTAGTTATTTTAGCAGGCCAATTAGAAAATTTGTATAACAATGTTACCCTAGCATGGTCAATAATATTTGGGATTTTAGCTATTCTCTTCATTGTATTTGCTTTTTATCATAAGTTTATGTTGCCTCACCCAAGACAAGATAACAATCAATCGACACTTAACCTTAATGAAGTAATTCCGAATTTTTTAAAAGTATTTATTTCTTATTTTAATAAACCTCAAATATTAATGGCGATTTGTTTTATCCTGATCTATCGATTTGGAGAAGCTCAGTTGGTGAAGATTGCACCTTTATTTATGCTTGATTCAATGGAAATGGGTGGACTAGGACTATCGACATCAGAATATGGATTTATTTATGGTACACTAGGTATGATCATGTTAACTCTTGGGGGAATTGCTGGTGGTCTGCTAGTCTCAAAAAATGGCTTAAAGTATTGGATCATTTGGATGGCTCTTGCTATGAAATTACCAGATATTGTATATGTTTATATGGCATATACCCAGCCAGAAAATTATTATTTAGTCAGTTTTTTTGTTGCTATAGAGCAATTTGGATATGGATTTGGTTTCACTGCTTATCTGTTATATATGATGATGCTATCTGAAGGTGAACATAAAACAGCGCATTATGCAATATGTACAGGTTTTATGGCTTTGGGAATGATGATACCAGGAATGTTTAGTGGTTTCCTTCAAGAAAGTATCGGATACAAATATTTCTTTAATTGGGTTATACTTGCTACAATTCCAGGACTTATTTTGATAAAATTCCTTAAAATTGATTCTAAATTTGGTATAAAAAGGGAGATAATTTGACACAACATATCAATAGATTTATGGCCCTTGATATATTTCGTGGTGCTACAATGGCTCTTATGGTTATTGTAAATACACCTGGTACATGGGCTTATGTTTATTCACCACTCAGACATGCTCAATGGCATGGATGTACTCTTACTGATCTCGTATTCCCCTTCTTTCTATTTATTATTGGCGTTGCAATGACGTTCTCATTTGACAAATATGATATTTGTAAATATGGACCTTTATTTAATAAGATTATATTTAGAACAATCACGATTTTCATTATTGGTTTACTATTAAATGCATTCCCATTTATTCGCCAAGACTGGGATTGGTCTTCTTTTAGAATACTAGGTGTTCTTCAACGTATCGCTTTAGCATACTTTTTTGCTAGTTTTATTGTTTTACGATTTGATGTTAAAGGTATAGTTAATACATCATTTATTCTTCTTGTTGGCTATTGGATCCTTTTAATGGGTTATGGATGGTACTCAGGTCAAGACCCATACGTACTTAAAACTAATCTTATATTGGTTATTGATCAATTTTTATTAGGTAAGAGTCATTTATATGGAGGCACAGGAATACAATTTGATCCGGAGGGTCTATTAAGCACAGTGCCATCTGTCGTTACCGTCCTTATTGGGTTTTTGGTTGGCACTATGATCAAAACAACGAAGGATCATGAGGATAATGCACAAAGAATGGCAGTACTAGGTTCGTTATTGATTATTATTGGTTGGCTATGGGGTTTTATTTTCCCAATTAACAAGCAACTATGGACAAGTTCTTATGTATTATATACAGGAGGGATTGCAATTATCTTACTAGCTGGACTGATTTGGTTAGTTGATATAAAAAAAATTAATTGGTGGACCAAACCTTTTGTGATTTTAGGGTCTAATGCAATTTTCCTTTATGTGCTATCTAGTATATGGGTAAAAATATTATTAAAAATTAGCTTTGAGCTTGAAGGGAAAATGATCTCAGGATATTCTTATTTTTATAAAACTATCTTCCAGCCTCTAGCAGGAAATATTAATGGGTCATTGCTCTTTGCATTTTTTCACATAATAATATTCTTACTTATACTTACATGGATGGACAGGAAAAAAATCTATATCAAAATATAGTTTATATATTAACCTTACTATCAATTTTCAAAGACATAATTATTGTACCAATAATTATTAGTGTTCCGATTAAAAATGTTTCGAGATTAATTACTTTTGGGAAAACAATTAATTCTATAATCAATCCTAGCGGAATAACCAAATTGTTCATTACTGCAAGCGT
>NZWI01000012.1 GCA_002701875.1 Fidelibacterota bacterium | reverse complement strand
GCTTTCATTCTACTCTATAATGATATCATCTTCCCAAATTCTGCAATATTAAAACCCGAGCCCAATATTTGTTTTTGTGCATCTGAATTTTCAATTAAAGCAGGGTTGGTATGATTCAAATGGATAAAGAAAATATCAGAAATATCTGATATTGATTGCATTAGGTCTATTGATTCTATAATAAAAGGGTGAGGAATTTCAGACATATCTCTTCCAGGTATTTCTCCATTTTGATAAAATGAGCCATCTAGTATTGCGATATCATTATCCAAAACAATTTGCACAATGTCTTTATCAAATTTGTCCCACTTATCAATATCTGGAATAAAAATAATTGATTTATTTGGACCTTGAATTTTATAACCCACAGTCTCTGAAAATTCATCTCGATGTGGAACTAAAAATGGCGTTAGAGAAACTCTATTATTCAATTCAATAGTCTTTTCATTTTTCAATTTTTTTATTGATATATTCTTTAAAGCTACAAGTTGGCTCCATGGGCCATTTTTTCTTAAATATTTTCCCATTTTTGGCATAGCATATACGGGAACAGATTTCGATCCCATTACTTCTCTCCCTAGATGCATTAAGCCGGTGTAATGACCAATGTGAGCGTGCGTAAGAAAAACCCCTTTTAACTTCTTAAGATTATTTTCAGTAAGGACTCTAAATTGTTCAGGAAAATCAGGCGTTGCATCAATCATCCATACTTCATTTGAATTTGGATCAACAATTCCTAAACTTGAAACCATAAGATGCTTTTTTGGATCCGCCCATCTATTATCACAGCAACTTTTTGAACATCCAGCATGCGGCACTCCACCATCTTGGGCAATTCCTAAAAAAACTATATAAGGATCTTTATAAGGTGGCTTTGAGCATCCTATTATTAATAAAACGAAAAGTAGAATTGATAATAATTTTTTCATTTAATGTTTGCTAGAGCATTTATAATTTGATCTTGTAATCCTTTATATTGATCAGATGAGCCCTCAAAACCATTCATAAAAATAGAAAAAATAATAGGATTTGACTCATCATTAATAATATATCCTGAAATAGTAGTTACTGCTGCTAAGGATCCTGATTTTATATATGAATTTGATGGAAGATTTCTATCTTCTACCGTTCCGTTCTTGCCGCCATTTGGTAACGAAAGCAAAAAAATATCTCGTATTGATTGTTTATTATATGCCCAGCTTAAAATTTTGATCATATGATTAGGGCTAGAATAATTATATCTAGATACGCCAGAACCATCTTTTATGGAAAAAGATGTTGAATCAAGTCCAACTTCATTATGTAAAAATTCTCTAGTTCGGATAAGCCCATCTTTCCAGTTCCCTTGTGATTTATTCGTTTCATATCCAATAGTTTTAATTAGTAATTCTGCAGTTAAATTATCGCTTTCAACCATCAGATTTTGTAGTGTATGCGGTAAACTTTTTGATTTATGGACTGCAATCTTTTTTGATGAATTTGGTTTTACACCTTTTTGTATTCCTATGATATTGATCCCATAATTATTTAACATTTTTTTAAACAAATTACCCGTGTAGTCAGTAGGGTTGTGAATGTTTCTATAAATTGTATCTGTTGATGTCGTATCTAAAATATTACCTGAAATGCTAAATACATTTGTTTTGCCTTTCCAATCACGTTCTATTTTAAACTCTTCAAAATTAATGGTGTCATTTACCGTTATTGAATTGTTAATTATAGAATAATAATTGGATTCTGGATAACTAGAAATTTTAGCACGTTGTCCAACTTCTCCTGGATCAATAATGAAATCTACACAATTATCATTTACAGATAGGGCGCTTATTTGTGCAGCATACCACCATGATCCTTCATCCCACATCCATCCTTCGCCATATGTTTTTTGATCGAAAATTGAATCATCAAGTACTAAGATTTTATTGCCAGAAATTTGTGTTGATATTATGGATGCCAATGAATCTAATTCATCAATGGAAAGATCTGGATCGCCACCACCAACAAGGTAGAGATATTCCCCATCAATATATACTTCTGTGCTAAAAGTATAATTCGTATCCAATATTGCAAGCGCTGAAAGACAAGTATAGATTTTATTATTACTTGCTGGATTAAATAAGGCATCGCTATTAAGATCAAAAAGAACTTCACCTGTTTTTAATGATATGGCTTTAATTCCCAAGTTTGTTGAGAGATTTGAAGCATTAATTAAAGAATTAATTTTGTTATTTAATGATCCTTCAGTTTTGTAAATATTAGGTGCTTGAGAACAGCTTGAGAAAAATAGCGCAAAAAGTATTATCCAAAAATTAATCATATAAATGATATTTTATTGATGCATCATTAAAGCTATCTATTGATTTATCAAAAACTTCATTTGAATGAAGTGAATCTAAGAGATTATCTTTCCCCCATAATTTTTTCATCCGCGATTTGTTTATCTCAAAAGTATCTGGATATTCTTTTGATATTATTGATAAAATACTAAGCGCCGTATTGATACTATTAAAATCATTTCTATTTGTAATAATAATTTCTATTCCATTACACACTTGATTTTCATATTTCGGGTTATTTGCTACACCCTTAATATCGACCGGTATATATGAGATTGGTTTAAATACGACACCAGCTAGATTCAAATTGTTTAATTGTATTGATAGTTTTTGTTTATTAATCCAAGGTGCACCAAAACGTTTAAATGGTTTTTTAGTTCCTCGACCCTCATTGATATTTGTGGCTTCAAATAAACACATCCCAGGATATACAATGGCTGTTTCCAAATCAGGTATGTTTGGTGATGGGTTTACCCACTTTATATTGATTTCATCCATCCAATGGCCACGTTGCCAACCAAGCATTGGAACAATAATTAATTCAGGCGTCGCTTCTATCCATTTTTCACCAATAATCATTTTGGCAAGCTCACCAATAGTAAGCCCATACCTTATGGGGATAGGGTAGTATCCAACATATGATCGATTATTTAAATCTAAAATAGGCCCTTCAACTTTAATTCCGGTAATTGGATTAGGTCTATCCAAAATCATTATTTGTATTCCTTGATTGGATGCAACTTCCATAATTTGGCCTAAAGTAGTGATATAGGTATAAAATCTTGCTCCTACATCTTGAATATCGTAAATAATAACATCCACGCCTTCTAATTGTTCTTTTTTGGGTTTTCTATTACTACCATATAAACTTGCAACAGGGGGAAGGGTATTTAGTTGTCCATTATAATTAACTTTTTCGCCATCAGCAGCTTCACCAAAAAGGCCATGCTCAGGAGAAAATATTATTTTTAACTTTACATTTTTTTGAGTCATTAATCTTTTATAATTCGGAACTCCATTCTTATCTAATCCAGAATGATTGGTTACTAAAGCGATTGACTTGTTCCTAATAAGATCCAATTTTTCTTCAAGTAAAATATCCAATCCTATACGAACTTGAGATAGATTATTAATTGTTTCAGAAGAATTATTTTCTATATCAACTTGATGGATTGATTTTGGTTGAGGAACACATGCCGTGATGACTAGTGCAATTAGAAAGATAAATACTTTCATTATTTTAGTAGGGTAAACCTTTTTGTTACAAGCTGGTTACCTTGAGATAATTTAGCTATATAAATACCTGATGGAGCTTCGCTTCCATTTTTTAATGTTCCAGTCCAGTTAAACTTTTGACTCCTAGTTGGTAATGACTGAACGGACATTTTAAATAATTCTCGCCCCAAAATATCAGTAATTGTAAGATATGCAATCGGAGTATTTCTAATTATTTGAAACTCTATTGAAATTGATTTGTTAGACGGGTTTGGATAAAGGGCTGTAATACGTGGCTTGTCAGGAATTATTGGGTTTTCTTGTTCTATAGATGTAAATGGTCCATCCAGAAAATTCATCACTCTTTTCATTATTTCATTTCTTTTATTGTCAGGGTAAATACTTTCAAAACCTACAGTCAGATATACTAAGCCTCCGTAAAGTGGGCTGCCTGCAAACCCTCCTCTATAAGATATACCTGCTCCGCCACTTGAATCATAATTAACCTCTTCAAATTTTAAATTGATTTCTGCATTTGGAATTGGTTTTATGCCATCAGGCCAATCAACATCATAGCTTCCTTGAGAACCATCATCAAAAGATAAATTAATTCCGTCAAACAATGTTCCTTCAATCCCATAAGCATTGTAGTTATTCTGTTTACCACCAGCTGCATCTGATTTGTAATCAGCTAATAAAAATTTTTCATAAAAAAGTCTATCTTTTACATTTCCCTTTTCTGATAGGTCATAACCAATCTCTGAGCCAGAAACAAATAATTTTCCTCCATCCATAAGGAATTCTTGAATTAATGATTGTTCCATTTCATTAAATGAGGAAGTTGCAGTTCCTTCTTCACCCAGTATCCAGTCAACAATCTGATAATCAGTTAATTTAATATATTTATTGATGATTGCTTCGTTAGAAGCGGAATCAAAAAGATAATCATTGCTATGTAGTGCGCTTCCATGTTCTTTTATAAAATCAAAAGTGTTATTTGTGCCAATGATTCTATCAAAGCCATTTACAATTAAAACTTTTGGTGAGTTTGCAGAGGGGACAGCACCTAATACTTCAGTAGATTGGCTTGATCCATAGGCATTAATTGCTTTGACTTTTAAGTAGTATGGTTCATTTTCTTGAAGATTATCTAATAAAATAGGTGATGAAGAAAATTTTCCTAAACTTTCGGTTTTGTTAGAGTTAGAGTACACACGCAGTACTTCAAATAAAGTAGCTGTATCAGAGCCTGAGAATTCAATTGACACCTGATTGTTTCCTAAGTTGACGACATTATAATTTTTAGGAGTTAACGGTGCTGATTTAGCTCCCATTTTTTCACTTAGAGCATTCCACAATTCATCATATCCTTCATCGTATCCTAATGCCCAAATTCCAACGCCGCCTAATTTTTTTGATATAACAAAATCATATTTATTTGATAATGATAGACTGTCATCATACCATGTTTGGAACCAACTTGGGTTTTGATATCTATACCAAGGAGTTTGAGAGTCAGAATCCCAAAGTTTACCATATGATAAAGCTTTTGATTCTGCGACAGAGAAAACCGCAGCTGTGCCATTTCCGGTTGTGTTAGCACCTTTATCCCCGGAACTCGATGGCCATTCATATCCATAATAGGGATTACCTAAAATAAGTTTATCATAATTATTGTTTGTTACTGATAAATATGTATTTACTGTATTTGTTATATTGTAAGACCCGCCAGTTAAAGGAGCAACAGGTCCTGTAGTTGTACTTCCTTTCCAATGATAATCATAACCCATAATAAATAAGCCATCACTTTCAGTCGCTAACGCGTTAAAGTCCCAAGCGTTACTCCAATCAACTGCCGGCGTTGCCAGTGTTACTTGTGCATTTGGTATGGAATCCCTAAGAGATTTCCGAAGATTTTTCACAAAAGACACCAAGTTATTTTTTTGCGATTCAGGGAATGATTCAAAGTCAATATTAACGCCATCCGCACCTGCCCTGTTTACTTCATATAACAAATTCTTGATCAAACGATCACGGTAACTATTATGACTTAGCAATGTTTCTATATCTGATCTATCGAATAGCGTAACAGTTAAAACAACTTCAACGCCATTCATATGAGCTTTATTTATCAGATCAGTTGCTGGCCATCCATGAAGATTTGTTAAATCTCCTGTGCTATTGGTCTCTGCTGAAAAATAAGCGATCGTAGTTAATAGGTCATAATTATAGGACTGCCATTTTGTCCCTTGCCAATAAGGGTGATACCCAAACACTTTTTTTGATGGCCCATCTTTTCGTACTTGGATTGGATCAGCTGGACCTAAATAAGGTTTAAATAAAGGTTCAAGGTAATTCTCTTTATTATAATCTAACTCAATTTGATGGATGCTTCTGAAATCTTCTTGACTAAATACAAAGGAAAGTAATACGGTAGATATGAGGGTTTTATACATCGCAGAGGTTAAATAAATCGTTTATTGTTTCTCTTTTACGAATCAGTTTTACATTATCATTATTTAATAATACCTCAGCAGCTCTTGGTCTGGTATTAAAATTATTGGACATGGAATAGCCGTAAGCTCCTGTATCCATGATTGCGATAAGATCACCCTCAGCTACTTCTGGGAATGATCTTTGAACAGCTATTCGATCAGTGTTTTCGCAAATTTGGCCAGTAAAATCAAATGTATCTTTATCTATGCCATGATTGCCAACTTTATATATCCGATGGTATGCACCATATAAAGCTGGTCTCATTAACGTTTCCATTCCTGCGTCGATACCAATAAAATTTTTATAACTATTTTTAGTTCCAGTAACGCTTGATAAAATAAATCCTGAATCTCCAATGATTGATTTTCCTGGTTCGATCCACAGTGCAGGTGCATTTTCTTTATCAGGGAATGTATTATAATAAACCTCTGATAGAGCTAAAAAAAGCTGATCAAAATTGATTGGTTTTTCTTCATCACGATAAGGTATACCAAATCCTCCACCCATACTGATAAAGTCAAACACTATATTGGTTTCAGATTCAATCGATTTTGTTTGATCCATAATTGCAGTTAAAACTTCTATGAAGTGAGCTTGATCTAAGTTTCCTGATCCTACCATACATTGAATACCGAATTTTTTTATCCCAACCTTTTTTGCTTTTTTATATGCTTGAATAATTTTTTCAGTTGGAATCCCAAATTTTGCTTCTTTGCCAGCAGTAGTTATTTGAGAAAAAGTACCTTTCCCAAAACCTGGATTTAATCTAAAGGATATCCTTTCAGGACATTTTATTTTCAATAAACGATCAAGTGAAGTCTCATCATCTAAATTTATATTGCAACCTTTTTCGAGAGCTTCAACAAGATCACTTTCAGATTCATAATTTCCTGTGTAGATACAGTTGGATAGTTTCATTCCTCCCAATTCGGCAGCATAGATGTCTCCCGGACTAGAACAATCTCCTCCCATATTAGGATAAGCTTCGAGCATTGTATTTAACAGGTGTGGATTACTGTTTGATTTTATTGCATAACAAATGTGGAACTTATGAAAGTATTTTGAAAGCCCTTTTTTTAACACCAGAACATTGTTTTTTATTCTCTCGGTATCGTATATATATAGAGGAGTACCGTATTCTTTAGCTAAAGATTTCATTAAATCCGAATTAGTAATTAGTTGTTTTAGAGGATGCATTAATATTTATTAATGATATAGCTAAATTTAAAACTTATTCAACATCTGTAATAAGTTATTAGTAATAACATAAATCATTAATTTTCGAAGTGAAAAAAAGTTTATTTATTTATATCTTTTTATTTGTTGGACTAATTGATAGTTCTAGTTTGTTGAGCCAAACAATATCAGTTAAGCAAATAACATCAGGTATTTCCAATAGCATAAATAATAACTCATCAATTTTGATTACAGGTCTAATAGGATCGAGTATATCAACTCGGTATGATGACAGAATTCAAGAATCATATCAAGGTAAAATTTTAAGTGAAAATCAAGCAACATTAGGTGATTATTGGGGTATAGGAGGACAATTTATTATCCTTGGTTCTCTTAAATTTGGAAGTAATGAGTTTAATTCAACTACATCTGCAATTATTGGTAATGGGCTTTGTACTTATGGATTAAAATTTATTTTAGGGAGAGTTCGGCCCGATGGTTCCAATAGAAGGTCATTTCCTTCAGGTCATACATCTAGTAGTTTTCTTGCAGCAACAATTGCTCATGATTTATATGGTAGCAAAGTAAGTGTGCCAGCATATGTATTAGCAGGTTTAACTGGGTTAAGTCGAATCCACGATAATAAGCACTATTTAAGTGATGTTATTTTTGGTGCGAGTTTAGGTATAGCTTTAGGCAGAGGGTTTAGTCAAGATGCTCAAAAGAAAACGCTCCAAAAAATTGATGATGGTGGAGTAAAAATTAGAGTTAATAATTTCAATAACGATCATCGTATTTATTTTTTCTGGTCATTATGAAAAACATCCCAGCAAAATCAACAGTACTAATCATTTGTTTATTTTATTTTATTGTTTCAATATATATTATAATAAATTTAATTAAGAGAGGTTGGTTAAGCTGATGTTCAATGCTCAAATATATGATAATAGGCGAAAAATACTCGCAGATGGTATTGATGATGGATTAATCTTTTTAATGGGTAATTCACACGTACCAATGAACTATCCTTCGAATTGGCTGCATTTCAGACAGGATAGCAATTTCCTTTATTATTGTGGACTTGACCACCCCGATTTAAATCTTATAATTGATTCCAATTCAGGGGAGTCGACTTTATTTGCTGATGATTTAAATGTCCAAGATATAGTTTGGGAAGGGGAGCGTACTTCTGTTTCAAAAATGGCCAAAACTGCTGGAATCCATAATATATTGCCTTCAAAAGAATTATCATCTTATCTCTTAAATTCTAATGCAATTCATTATTTGCCAATGTATCGACAGGATCAAGAGATGACTCTACAAACATTACTTAATGGCAGTCAATCCGATGCTTCAAAATCACTAATAATGAAAGTTATATCGCAGAGATCAATAAAAACTGAAGATGAGCTAAATGAGATAGAATCAGCTCTTGAAATAACAGCCGAAATGCACAAATTAGCTATGCGTTATACTAGGGTTGGTATTTCGGAGCAAAAAATAGTAGGAAAAATCGAAGGTTACGCCTTGGAGAATGGACGACGTCTTGCTTACCCAGTTATTTTTACTATACATGGTGAAATTTTGCACAATAATAATTATAAAAATATCATGAAATCTGGACAGCTGGCATTAAACGATTCAGGAGCAGAATCACCTCTCCATTATGCAAGCGATATTACGAGAACATTTCCAGTAAGCGGAAAGTTTAATGATCTACAAAAAGATATATACAATCTTGTTTGGAGCATGCAGGATGCAGCATTTAATCATTGTAAACCAGGGAATTCTTATAAGGAAGCCCATTTAGAAGCTTCTAAAATAGCAGTAGAAGGACTGAAAGGTATGGGGATCATGAAAGGTAACCCTGATGATGCCGTAGGAGCTGGAGCACATGCGCTTTTTTTTCCACATGGTTTGGGACATATGTTGGGTTTAGATGTTCATGATATGGAAGGGCTTGGAGAGGACCTTGTTGGATATAATGAAATAAATAATCGAAGCGACCAATTTGGATTAGCTTATTTAAGACTAGCTAAAGAATTAGTGGAAGGGTTTGTACTTACAGTTGAGCCTGGTATCTATTTTATTCCTCACTTAATTGACCAGTGGAATGCCGAAAATAAATATAATGAATTTATTAATTATGATTCATTAGGCAGGTTTATAGATTTTGGAGGTATTCGAATCGAGGACAATATAGTAATTACTGAACAAGGATATCGTATCCTTGGCCCACACATACCTCGAACAGTTGAAGAAATTGAGGAAATCATGTCTTGATTATTAGTATTAATTATTTCAAATAATGTAATCCTGATGAACTATAGTAATATTTTGTATTTATTAATTTTATATTCTTATCCATGACAAGTGTTTTTGATACGCCAGCTCCAAACTTCTCTATTAAGGATGCTGAGAGAATAGCTTCAGATCATTTTGGTGTTAATGGATCTGCAGATTCATTAGTTAGTGATAGAGACCAAAACTTTTGGATTAAATCGCCCAATAGAAATTTTGTACTAAAAATCTCAAACTCTATGGAAGATATAAATGTTTTAGATATGCAAAATGAGGCAATGCAATATATTTATCAAAAAAACCCTCATATTGATTTGACCCATCCAATCGAATCCAATAGTGGACAAAAAATACTCCAAATTGAAAAGAATAAAATATGCTACTCTGTAAGATTATTAAAGTATGTGGATGGCGAATTTCTTAAAGATATAGAATATGGTTCAGATTTGCTTTTTGATTTGGGCAACTTTTTGGGGTGTCTCGATTTAGCTTTAGAAGGGTATGACCACCCAGCAGCACACCGCACTTTTGTATGGAATACCAGATGTACTAATGAATTATACTCGCAAATAGCTCAAAATAAGACCGATCAGAAAATGATTAGTCATTACTTAGATCTTTATAATAAGCAAGTATTGGTTAACGACGAACACTTGAAAAAAATGATAATACACAATGATGGAAATGACCAAAATATTATTATTAATTCTAGTCGAAAGATTACCGGAATTATTGACTTTGGTGATATGATATATTCCTATCGAGTATTAGAACCTGCGGTTTCTATGGCTTATGTTGCTATTGAAAAAGACAATCCCTTACCATTAATAGCTTCTATCTTAAAGGGGTACAATGAAATAATGCCGCTTAATATCTATGAGTTGAAATCGGTAGTCTATCTTATGTGTTTAAGACTTTGTATATCGATTTCAATGGCGACCTATAGAAAAAAAATGTTTCCAAAAAATAAATATCTG
>NZWI01000011.1 GCA_002701875.1 Fidelibacterota bacterium | reverse complement strand
TTTCGAAAATATCCCATTTTTCATTGACTCTTCTTGAAAGATTCTCGCGATCTTTATTCGAGGAGACATCTACCCATATTTTTTCATTAGTCTCTGGGTCCTGAATCTTAATTAGTCCAATATCTGGAATCAATTGTTCTGCAGGATCCGAAATTCTAATACCAATCATATCATGTTTATTATTTGCTAATTTTAAAGATTTCCAATAGCCTTGATCTATAAAGTCAGATATTAGGAAAACTACGGATTTACGTTTTGCTACATTCATAAGGAAATCAATACCTGCCTGGATTGAAGTACCTGAACTTGCAGGTTTGTTAAATAAAACTTCTCGGATAACACGAAGTATGTGTGATTTATTTTTTTTAGGTGCAATATATTTTTCAATATCATCACTAAAAAGAATAAGGCCTACTTTATCTTGATTCTTTATTGCTGAAAAACCTAAAACTGCAGCAATCTCAGCTGCAAGCTCAGATTTGAATTGATTAATAGTCCCAAAATTTCCAGATTGGCTTACATCAACTAAAAGATAGACCGTCAATTCTCTCTCTTCTTCAAAAATCTTTACAAATGGGGCCTCATTCCTAGCTGTTACATTCCAATCAATCATTCGAATATCATCACCAGCAACATATTCTCTAACTTCAGAAAATGTCATGCCTCTACCTTTAAAAATAGAATGATATTCTCCTCCAAATAAATCATTTACCAGACCCTTAGTTCTAATTTCAATATGTCGGACTTTTTTGATTATTTCTTTTGGTATCATAAACTATAGAATAATGAATAAGTTGATAAATTATAACATCAATTAAACAATGATGCTCTAAATCAATTCATTATTCAATTATGGAATTTCTATTGATTCAAATAGTTTCTGAATAATATCATAAGAAGTCAATTCTTCAGCTTCAGCTTCATATGTTAATATCACACGGTGGCATAACACATCTTTTCCTATATAACGAATATCTTCAGGAGTAATATAGCCTCTATGTTCTAAAAATGCGCGAGCCTTTGCTGCAAGAACCAAATTAATGGTTGCTCTGGGACTTGCTCCAAATTCAATAAGTTGAGATAAATCATTTAAATTGAATTTTTCTGGGTTTCTTGTAGCAAATACTAAGTTTAAAACATAATCTTCAACTTTCTCATCAACATATATATCATTTATTATCGATTGAGCTTTAATAATGTCGTTTGGTTTTACAGTAGCTTTTATGGGTTTTAGATTCCCTGTTTTTGCCGATTGACGCATGATTATTCGCTCTTCATCTGTATTAGGATAATCAACTTTTAACTTCAACATAAATCTATCAATTTGTGCTTCTGGAAGTGGGTAAGTACCTTCTTGCTCAATGGGATTTTGAGTAGCTAAGACTAAAAAAGGACTATCTAGCTTAAATGTTTCTTCTCCAATAGTTACTTGTCTCTCTTGCATTGCCTCAAGTAAAGCACTTTGAACCTTTGAAGGTGCACGATTAATCTCATCCGCAAGGATAATATTTGAAAATATTGGACCTTTCCTAGTTTCAAAAGAGGCCTTTTTTTGGTTAAAGATTAAAGTCCCCAATAGATCTGCAGGCAGCATATCGGGCGTAAATTGGATCCTTTGGAACCTGGTATTAATTGCCTGAGCAAGTGTATTTACCGTAAGCGTTTTAGCAAGGCCTGGGACGCCTTCAAGCAAAATATGTCCATTGGCAAGAAGCCCAATTAATATTTTATCTACCAATTCATTTTGACCAACGATCACTTCACCTATGGATTTTTTAAGAGAATCAACAAACTTTGATTGTTTACTGATACGGTCATTTATTTCGGATAAGCTAAATTCTGACATAATTAAATTATTTCGTTTTTGTTAAGTGTTTAAGAGTTGGAATTTCATTGATATCTAGACCGAGATATTTCAGTTCAAAAGAAACTGACTCTGCTAGTTCATGTTCTGAATACTTGTTTAAAAATTCAGTATAGTAAATTTTTGCTAGCTTGAAGTCTGATAGCATGTTTGCGTATATAAATCCCTGCATAAATAGTGCAAAAGGAACTTTACTGCTATTTGGAAAACTATTTTTTAAATTTTCGTATTCTTCAATTGCAATAGAGAAGTCTCTAAGATCTCTATAATAAATTTCAGCAATAAGATATTGCGCGTCCGGCGCTTTTTCATGATTAGAATATTTCGAAATAAGTTGTTTTAACAAAACAATGGATTCTTTTGGCTCCCCAAGGTCTCTTTTTGTATTTGCTTCATTATAAAGATCTTCGGCTGATTTGAATAGGCTGCACCCCACGATCAGTAAAAAAATAATACTTAATGGTTTATATATATTTTTCATTGTAATAACAAACAAATTATAGTCTGTGAATTTAGATGAAATCTTTTTCCCCCGACAACCTGATTCCTACTTATTTACAAAAAATAAATAATAATGTTCCAATTAAAATGCATAGAGTAAACCAAAATGAAACTGTTTTATACTTGGGTCATTAAGGTCTTCGCCATAATCAATACGTATAGGTCCAATTGGCAAATTAATGGTTATACCAACACCACGATTCCATCTTAAATCACTCGGCTTAATTGCAGTTAAATCGTTACTAATAGATCCGCCATCATAAAAAAGTACAGCACCAACTTTCCAAAATAAAGGAAATCTAATTTCCCAGTTAGTAAGAAATTTGGCTGTCTTCCCTGAAGGTATTTTATCAGACTCATCAGGATCATCAACTATTCCATCATTATTATTATCAACATTATCTGTAGCATGGGTAAAAAATCTAAGAGGCCTCAATCCGCGAAGTGTATTACTTCCACCTAGGTAAAACTTTTCATATAAAACCTTTTCAATTTCAACAGAATCATCCTTATCATAATCTGCCTTCCATCCAGAGATCATACCAACATTTATTCTTCCAGCAACGGTAATTTTTTTCAATGGAGATACGTATTGCCTAAGATCAATATCGTATTTATTATAGGTTCGATTACCTCCTAATACTCCACCAAATGAATTTAATTGGAATACTAAAACATTACCCTTTTGTGGATAGATTGGATTATCACGATTGTCCTGGTGAAGATGTATTTTAAATTTCCGCTGCTCAATTTGATTAGTAAATTCTTCAGATTTATCAAACAGTTCAAATCTTGCGCCAATATCTAAAAATGATCTTTGACGATTCCATCGAAAAATATTTGAATATTGTAAACCAAAACGACGTACATAGGGTCCCGACTCATCTCCATAATTTTTGAATTGTTGAAAAAATAATTTCATTTGGATTGGGGTTTTCATTTTAAATGGGCGTTGATTTGAAAATTTTATTTCACTATTCAATCTTGGGTATATAAATCCTGTTTCTGTTGGCATTACCATTGATCCAGTAGCGTCAAATCGATTATTTGTACCTAAAATCATTCTATCTGACCATCGAACTGACCCACCGAGTCCGACTAAAGAGGTTATCCCAGGAACAGCTTCAATATCTGTATAGCCAAACTCAATATCTTGCGTACCTCTATTTTGAAATTCTCTTATTCTTACTTCAATATTAACTAAAGTATCAACGTTTGCAGGATGAGTAACTAGACTAGCTGATGAGAAAAATCCTGTCTGGAGCAAATTACGTTTCGTTTTGTCCATAAGGCTTTTGTTAAATAAATCACCTTCATTAAATGCTATTTCATTTAGTACGTAACTTGAATCCATCCGTTCCAATCCGTTCACCCACGATTTATTTATATAGATATCATCCCCCTCATCAATATTGATAATAATATTTACCGAATCTTTTATTTCCTGTTGAATATCAAATTTTACATAAAGTTTCCCCTTCTCTTGGTATTCTTCATCAACAAGAGTTAGATTAGTATTGATTCGAACTGGATTATAAGGGGCGCCTTGTTTTAAACCCAAAATTGATCTTACTGATTTCTCTTTGATTGACTTTAACCCATTAAACTTTACATCATTCAATAAATATCTATTACCCTCTTCAATGACAAAAAATACATCTACACCATCATTTGATATTGAGAATGAATCCTTAACAGCAACTTCCAGGAAACCTTGCGAGTGATAATAATTTTTAATAGAGATAGCATCTAATTTCAAAAGACGGCGATCAAATGTAGGTTTTGAGAAAAGTGATAGTGATGATGGTTTAAGTTCTAATTGGTTGGAAAGGTCAGATTTTCTTAGAACTCCATTCCCAACAAAAGATACTTTATTAACAAAGTTGTCCTCTTGAGATTGAGATGACAACGGATAATTGACAATAACTGCCAGAAATAATATTATTTTTTTCATTTACTCGGTCTAGTATACGCGGCGAACACGGAACTTCATATGAACTTGTCCCGTCTCATCCACATTTCCAATAACCGAGAAATTAGGATTTAATTTATATTCAACACCTACCTTGTTTTTGTAAGCTGCTTCCAATGAGAATGACCGTCTATAACTTAAACTGAAGTTTTTATTTACTTTTGCGCTAATACTGAATTCTTCACCTTGCCCTGGGTTAATTAATTCTGATGTGCCAGAGATTTCAACATCTTCAATCAACCCTGAGGATTTAAGGCCAGTAGACTTAAAGAAATTTTTCTCTAATTGTCTTTCTAAATATGCGCCTAAAATTGTTTGTGCTTGAGTACCTAAACCTTCAGTGGTAATTCCTTCTTCAGCCACACGAGTATTAAAAGTAAGTAACTGCAAAATATCACTTTCAGTATATCCCTTATCACTATCAAAATTCCATTCCGGATTATCAAACGGTCCATAAACTCCCAGAATGATTTTGGCATCTCCTATTTGAGTTGATGCATTTAATTCAAGGAATGGATTAAAACCTTCTCCATCTAATGTCATTGAGCCTCTAAGGTCTTCAAAAACGTCGCCCAAATAATAATATATATTTCCTTCAATAAATTCGATTTCACCAGCATAATTCCAATCACTATCAAATTGCCTAGACATAGTCATTTCTCCAGTGATTTTTGCATCAATTTGTGAATTCCTAATAGAAAAAGTGTCTTCTATTGGAAAGCGCACATTATAGTTTGTTGTTATCCGACCTTTTTCTTCTATTGATGCTACAGCCTCATCACCAGTAAATTCTTTGTATATAGCCCCATTCTTTGCTTTAATAGTACCAACTATTTCCAATGTATCTTTTCCAACTACTGTCAAATCTAAATCACCATATCCTTCTACATCTCCATTTAACGATCTATAAAATATATTTTCACCTAAAATTTGCAAATCATATCTAGGTTCAAAAAATCGTTTAAAATTTATCTTTCCAGATAAATTTATATTATTATCAATTTTCTTCTTTAAGTCAGAGTCATAAAGGGTAGAACTAAATGAATTAATATTCATAATATTATCTGATAAAATCGCTGAAGCTGCAATATTATTTACAGGTTCATCCATTAATACCGTATAAATGGAACCTTCTATTATGGATATTTCGCCGCTCCTAATCAAGTTATCAGTTGGACCTTTAATATTTAATTTGATATTTATATCTCCAACAATAGAATCCGTCTCTGTTAAAAAAGTTGATAAAAATACTGCTGATTTAAAAGATCCTTCTGTTCTTACAAATAGTTCTCCATCAGAATGCCAAGTCTTTTCAGCCACTGCAAGATCATATATGATAGGTAAAGTTGCTGAACCTGAAATATGGTTGTCACTCCAATCAGAAGTAAATTGGCTAAATGTCAAAGTTTTATCATTATAATTTCCTTTCCATTTAACTGTACCAAGAGGAACACCCTTATAAAAAGTATTATCTATTTTACCATTTACATTGAAATTCGTTTTCTTTGTTGTACCACCCATAGAAAACTGGCCTGAGAATATTCCGAAAAGATTATCTTTCCATACCTTTGAGAACTGCGTAAAAAACGTCATATTAATATTATTAAATTCAGATTTAAGATTCACTTTAGCAAATTGACTAGAATCAGAGTTCACTGGGAATATCCCTTTTATCTTAAAATTTGAATCCTTACCGTGAGTTAATTTTAAAACTTCTAAATCTAGAACTCCATCATTGTAATGTGTCAGAATTTCAAAATCATCAAAAGGTTGGTTGGCAATTTCACCATTCTTAAGATTAACGTTCAGATCAAATGCTTTTGGATTTAAATTTTTCCCAATTGTAAGCTCGCCAAAAATATTCCCTTTTAATCTTTCAGAATAATCAGACGGAAATAAACTAAGTAAATCAGTTGTAACATTTGAAAATTTCAAATTACCCATTATAGGGTTTGTTTTGACAAATCCTTCAACGACGCCATCATCTACATGAATTTCAAACGGTAATGTTGAAATAAAATCATCTTGAAACAGTATTTTTATTGGTTTAGGATTAACCAAGTAGTGATTTCGATATGCAAATTGAAACCTATCCAAAGTGAACACGCTATCAGACTCTATGGAACCATTAAATTGAAGAAAATCATCTTTATTTTTTAATTCAAAACTTGAAATTTCTATAAAATTATTATTTAAAAGAAATGAACCTGTACCACTTTCAAACCCATATTCTTTCCAAACTCCTTTCCCAAACTTCAGATTGACATATCCATCGTCTAAATTATTAAGATTCCCTATTTCTGATGAAAGCTCAAAAATGTCCAACATGATATCTTTATATTTAAAATCGTTAATGATTAATTCTGTGTTGATACCTATTTCATTGAAAAGGCCAAACACTTTCATAGAACCGGTTGCATTACCACTATTAAGTGAATCAGACCAAAAATTATTGATCAAGAATGTTGAAGCTTCTGTTAATGAAAGGTCCAAGTTCATACTCTTATTATTGAAGTCTGACGATCCTTTAATTGAGACGATTGAAGGACCAATAGTTAACGTAATAGAATTAGTAATAAATAAATTTTCATTTTGGTAAGATATACCTCCTGAAATTGATGAAGGCTCTCTTTCAAAAAGAATAGATTCATTGATTTCTGCATTAATATCTAATATCGATATTTCATTATCTGAAATTTCTCCATTTATCAATAAATAACCTGAAAGATCTGTTTCCTTACTTTTTGAAATCCAATCACTTATATCTAGATTATCTAAGTTAATAATTCCATTAAAACGTCCCGCCTGTTCATAAACGCCAATAATTTTTAAGCCTGTTTCATCATCAGATAATATTAATGAATCTAATTGAAATAAATTATCAAATCTCTTAAGATCAAATTGTCCAGTCATATCTAATCCCAAATCATTCTTTATCAACAAATCGCCTCTATAATAATTCATATCTGATTCAATCTTTAATTTGGCTGATATTTTAGATAACTCAGGTTGAAGTGGTAATTGAGAAAATATATTTTTCGGAATTTCATATTCAATTAAATCTAGTTCCGCCATCAAAAACTTGTCATTCTCAAGATCATAATTGAATTCACCACTAATCTCAAATTCATCAATATTTGCTTTATCAATATTTAAGTTAATTTTTTTTGAAGATAAAACACCATCGATACCTTTTCCAGAAAAATTAAGGCCTGGTATTGAAGAACTAATCTCAATTTCAGTTAAGCTAATATTCATTTCTTCTAAAGATGAGTTCACTTTACCATCAATGAGAAATTGAACATCTGGAATTGAATCTGAGTCGGATGTATATATATTCCCATCTAAAAAGATTTGATTTATGTTGATAGGGATTTTTTCGGGTTCAAATTTAATATTATCTATCAAAGAATCATTGTTATCATCTCCAATTAACAACCTGATTTCGGTATCAGGCACCAACAATTTATCTAGAACTATTTTTCCTGCTATTAACGGAATCAATTCAATATGAGCATTTACTTTAGGAAACAATATTGATGTACCATTTTCATGTATTAGATCTACATTGTCTGAATAGAGATTAAAAAATAAGTGCCCGGATAACTCACTTATATTTATCGACCAGCCTTTTTTAACTAGTTGATTATTTAAATAGATTTCAATTCTTTCTTGCCAAATACTTGGTCTAAATAGAGCAAATAATGCAACGGAGATTCCAAGTAGAATAAAAGTACTAATTATTTGACGTTTTGTCATTATTTCTTTGAATGCTTTCTCCATCATATGAAGTTACGTTCCTTAAGTTCCATAAACAAAAAAAGCGTCCCAAATTCGGAACGCTTTTTTATCAACTATTCTTTGAGTAGATAATTACTAGTCTACAACTTCAAAATCTGCATCTTCAATCTCTGCATCATCTTTCTTTTTTGATTTTGTTTTAGACTTAGATTTAGTTTCTTTCGAATTGTCAGTTGTTTCAGACTCTTTGGCGGCTTCATACATTTTAGAAGCAACAGCATTCCAAGCATTATTTAATTCATCTACCGCGGTTTTAAGATCATCAGATTTAGAACTTTCTTTGGCAGTTTTAACCTTTGATACTGCATCTTCTAAAGCTTTTTTCTCTTCTTTGCTTAACTTATCTTTATATTCATCAATATTTTTTTCGGTTTGATAAATTAACTGTTCAGCTTGATTATCCATATCGATTTTTTCACGCTTGTTTTTGTCTTCAGTCTCATTCTTTTTTGCATCATTAACCATTTTGTTAACTTCAGCATCAGACAATCCGCTTGATGCTTCAATACGAATGCTTTGTTCTTTTCCAGTAGCTTTATCTTTAGCACTAACATTAAGGATACCGTTAGCATCTATATCAAAAGTAACTTCAACCTGAGGTACTCCTCGGGGGGCAGGAGGAATTCCATCTAAATGGAACCTTCCAATGGTTTTGTTATCAACAGCCATTTCGCGTTCGCCTTGTAATACATGAATCTCAACTGTTGTTTGATTATCAGCTGCGGTTGAAAAAACTTGAGACTTCTTTGTTGGTATAGTAGTATTACGTTCAATCAACTTTGTAGATACACTTCCCAAGGTTTCTATACCAAGAGAAAGTGGTGTAACATCTAATAATAATATATCATCAACATCTCCAGATAAAACACCGCCCTGTATAGCTGCACCCAAAGCAACAACTTCATCGGGATTGACGCTGTGATTTGGTTCTTTCTCAAAAATCTCTTTTACTTTTTCTTGAATTTTGGGCATTCTAGTAGAGCCACCAACTAAAACTACTTCATTTATATCCGCTGCAGATAAACCTGCATCTTTTATAGCTTTCAAACATGGATCAACAGTCCTTCCAACAAGATCTGAAA
>NZWI01000010.1 GCA_002701875.1 Fidelibacterota bacterium | reverse complement strand
TTGTTCTCTGTAGAGGAACAAAAAATCATATGTATCGCGACTTCGGAACTATATTTATATTTATTTTCATGGGAGTTGTTCTGGTTTATATACCATTACTTATCCAGAAACTCGTCGCACCTAACAATCCAAACCCTGATAAATTGGCCACATATGAATGTGGTGAAGAATCTGAAGGATCAGCTTGGGTTCAATTCAATATTCGTTTCTATGTAGTTGCTCTTATTTTTTTGATATTTGATGTAGAGGTTGTTTTTTTATTCCCATGGGCGGTTGTATTTAATGATCTGGGGCTTTTAGCATTTGTTGAAATGGCAATTTTCTTAGTCATTTTACTCATCGGATTGGCGTATGTATGGAAAAGATCTGATCTTGACTGGGTAAAATATAATGTTAAATATGGTAGAGGTCGTTACGCCAATCTTTTTCAGAAAACTAACTCGGGACAGGAGCTATAATTTTATGGGCGTTCTAGAAAATAAATTTCAAGATAATGTTGTCGTTGCATCTATGGACAAATTGCTAGGATGGGCGAGATCAACATCACCATGGTATTTTCAGTTTGGATTGGCGTGCTGTGCTATTGAGATGATGGCCTCTGCGGCAAGTCGTCATGATCTTGAAAGGATTGGAATGATGCCCCGCTCTTCACCTAGGCAGGCAGATGTAATGATTGTAGCCGGAACAGTAACAATGAAAATGGCATTAAGAGTAAAAAAGCTTTATGAACAAATGGCTGATCCTAAATATGTGATCTCAATGGGAAGTTGTGCTACAAGTGGAGGCCCTTATTGGCAACATGGATATCATGTATTAAAGGGTGTTGATTTAGTTGTTCCCGTAGATGTGTATGTACCTGGTTGTCCTCCAAGACCAGAAGCTTTGATTGAAGGACTAATAAAGCTTCAGGAAAAAATTCAAACAGAACGTCCTCTTACTGTAAAACCAGCATGAACATAGAAGAAATAAAATCTGCTATAACAAATAAGTTTTCTGGTTCAGTTATCGAAAACGATGAATTATCTAAGAATCAGATTGAGATTAAAGGTTCGAAATGGTTAGAGGTTGCTACGTTTATGAGAGATAACCCTGATTTATCTTTTGACCAATTAGAGTGTATAACTGGAGTTGACATGGGGGAGGAATCTAACCTCCAATCTCGTTATAATTTACATTCAATGGAGTATAGGCATAAGGTTGAGATCGTGATTAATCATGATAGAAAAAAACCTGAAATTTCCTCTGTTGAACAAGTATGGAGAATAGGAGATTGGTTTGAAAGAGAAACTTATGATATGTTCGGTATCTCCTACAAAGGTCATAGAGATTTGCGAAGGATTTTATGCCCTGATGATTGGGAAGGTTGGCCTCTGAGAAAAGATTATGAAGGTCAAGAATCATATCATGGTATAGTTGTTCCAAAAATTAAGGAAGAAGAAGAATGGGAGTAGTGCAGACTGATCAAATGGTGCTCAATATTGGACCTCAGCATCCAAGTACTCATGGAGTCTTACGCCTTGAAGTGATGACTGATGGTGAGATTGTTTCCCAGATCAAACCTCATTTGGGATATTTACATCGATGTTTTGAAAAACATTCTGAAAATGTTACCTATGAACAAGTAATTCCTTTTACCGATCGTTGTGATTATCTCGCTTCAATGAATAGCAATTTTGGATATGTTGTCACTATGGAAGAATTGATGGAGATAAAGGTTTCAGATCGCGTTGAATATATTCGTGTTATAATGGGAGAACTAAATAGAATTGCTAGTCATTTATTAGCTTTAGGGGTTTATGGTTTAGACATTGGTGCTTTTACTCCATTTTTGTATATGTTAAGGGATCGCGAAAGAATACTTGATATGTTTGAATATACTTGTGGAGCTAGACTGTTATACAATTATATGTGGGTTGGCGGTGTATCACATGATTTGCCAAAAGATTTTGAAAAAATTTGTATTGGATTTTTAGATTATTTTGAACCTCAAATTGAAGAATACAATAATCTATTAACATATAACAAAATTTTTATCGAACGCACTGCCGACGTTGGCGTGATTCCAGCTGATGTTGCCATTAGCTATGGAGTTAGTGGGCCTAATTTACGTGGCTCTGGAGTTAATTGGGATGTAAGGAAAGATGAGCCATATTCTATTTATGACCGTTTTGAATTTGATGTTCCTATTGGTGAAGGAAAGTTTGGGACATTAGGAGATTGTTTTGATAGATATTGGGTGAGAATGCTTGAAATAAAAGAAAGTGTGAGGATACTTCGTCAAGCATTAAAAGATCTTCCTTCTGGAGATGTTCATCAAGCATTACCAAAAAAAATCAGACCACCTAAAGGATCTATATATCGCCGAACAGAAAGCCCTAGAGGAGATCTTGGCTATTATATTATCAGTGATGGATCACCAATTCCATCTCGGGTTAAAATGAGATCGCCTGCATTTACAGCGTTATCCTGTTTAGATGAGGTCTCAAAAGGATGGATGATTTCAGATGTAATTGCGATTCTTGGAAGTTTAGATATTGTTTTAGGGGAAATTGATCGATGACTGTTGATTTTCTTATTGATTGGTTTTCTACGATTGGAAATTTTCCAATATTAGCTTTTATCTTAGCTGTAGTTATTTCTGGCATTCCCTTATTTTTATTTATGGCACTGAATGCTATGGTTGCTGTGTATGCTGAGAGAAAAGTATCAGCATTCATGATGGACCGTATTGGTCCAATGGGGCAAGGTCCTGGTCTCCATGCTGGAAAGTGGGGTTTGCTACAAACAGTAGCTGATGCAATCAAATTATTAGTTAAAGAGGATACAATTCCTCAAACATCGGATAAATTACTATTTAAAATGGCTCCCTTTATAATATTTATTGGAGCATTTCTGGGATTAGCAGCAGTCCCCTTTAATTCATCGCTACAAGTAGTAGATTTTAATGTGGGAGTGTTTTATATCATTGCTGTTGGCTCTATTGGCGTAATTGGTATTGTGATGGCAGGATGGTCATCAAATAATAAATGGTCACTCTATGGTGCTATGCGTTCCGCAGCTCAAATTATTAGCTATGAGATTCCAGCAGGTTTATCAATAATCATTCCAATTATGATGGCGGGGACTATGAATCTTCAAACTATGATTCAGTTTCAGTCTGGATCTATTTGGGGTATCCTGCCAAACTGGATCATTTTTAATAATCCATTTACATTCTTAGCTTTTTTCATTTTTTTTATTAGTGCAGTTGCTGAAACAAATCGAACGCCTTTTGATATACCAGAGGCAGAATCAGAGTTAGTAGCAGGTTGGATGACAGAATATTCAGGATTTCGTTGGGCTGTATTTTTCCTAAGTGAATATGCAAATATGTTTGTTGTTAGTGGTTTAGCAGTCGCTGGATTTCTTGGTGGTTGGCAAAGCCCAATACCAGGCATGTTTGATTCTGCAGGTTGGGGTCTTTTTTGGTTTATGGTAAAAGTAATTTTTCTGATATTTCTTATGATGTGGTTCAGATGGACTTTCCCAAGGCTAAGAGTAGACCAATTGATGCACGTGTGTTGGAAAGTTTTTATTCCAATTGCCATGTTTAATATTTTTGGAGTTGGAATTTGGAAATTAATTATTGGATAAACTAAATGTATAAATATTTTACAAATATATATGAAACAGTAAATACTCTTTGGACCGGAATGCGTATCACATTTAGGCATATGATACATATTAAACGTGATAATGTGACTCTCCAATATCCGGAAGAAAGATGGCCACGACCAGAAAGAAATATTGGGTTTGATCATAAAGATTATAATGTAATACGATCTCGATTACATGTGGATATAGATGATTGCATTGGTTGCTTAAAATGTGAGAGGGTCTGCCCTGTTGATTGTATTACGATCAATACAATAAAAACACCAACTCGCGGTGAAGATATATCCGAGGTAAATCATACGGGAGAAACATCTAACGGTACCAAAAAAGCAATGGTGGTAAGTCGATTTACTATCGATATGTCAGAATGTTGCTATTGCAATCTATGCGTCTATCCATGCCCTGAAGAATGTATTTTTATGGTTGGTGGGCCAAATAGTTCAAAACATCCTATCGATTACGAATTTTCCCAATTTGACCGAAAAGATCTAATATATCAATTCGCGAAAAAATTAACTCCTGATCAGAAGAAAAAGCTTGAAAGCCCAAAACCTGAAGTTGAGGCATAATGGCTAATTTTGTTTTTTGGTTAATTGTTGGTCTCACAATTGGATCTGCTATACTTGTTGTTCAAAGTAAAAAGTTAGTTTATTCTGCATATGCATTACTTTTCACATTATTAGGTGTAACGGGTCTTTATGTATTTCTATGGGCAGATTTTTTAGCTGTAGTACAGGTTGTGGTTTATGTAGGGGGAATTCTTATATTAATTATATTTGGAATCATGCTTACAAATAAAATAACCTCCGTTAATATCAGTAATACCTCGGTTCAAAAAAGTATTGGTTCTATAGTTTTATTAGTATTTATAGCCGGTTTGGGATTTATGGTTTATAAAACTCCTTGGGTTTCTGTTGCCAATAGTGAGCCTGCTCAAACTACGGAAACTATTGGAAGATTATTAATGATTGATTATCTACTTCCATTTGAAGTTGCCTCATTGCTTCTATTGGGTGCTTTGATTGCGGCTACAACCTTATCTAGGAAAGATGATTAATGGATAGTCTGAACAATTATTTGTTTGTAAGCGTAATTCTCTTTTCATTGGGTCTTTTTGGCGTAATTACGAGACGTAATGGTGTTGCAGTTCTTATGGGAGTAGAGTTGATATTAAATGCTGCCAATTTGAACTTTTTAGCCTTTGCTAGATTTGGAGGAATGAATATGGCCGGACATGTATATGCATTGTTTGTAATAGTATTGGCTGCCGCTGAAGCAGCTGTCGCATTGGCAATCATCATTAATATTTTTAATAATTATAAAACAATTAATATCGATGAAGTGAGTGAATTAAAGCAATGATTGCATCAAACACAATCACGCTTTTTTGTTTATTAATCTTATTTCTACCTTTGGTCGCTTTTGTGATAAATATATTTATTGGAAAAAGGTTACCTCGAGAAGGGGATTGGGTATCAGTAGGCGCTATACTCATTACGCTTTTATTATCATTAATTTTACTTATTTCAATGTTCATTAATGGAGATCCCAATTTTTCTCATGAAACAGTTTTGCCTTGGATCGATTTAGGAGCATTTAAAATTGATTTAGGGATTTGGGTTGATAATATCACCGTAGTAATGCTAGTCGTTGTGGCTTTGATTTCCAGTATGACACATTTGTTTTCAATCGAATACATGAAGGGAGACATAAGATATAATCGGTACTATGCTTATCTCGGACTATTCACCTTTTCAATGAATGGGATTGTTTTAGCAAATAACCTAATGTCTCTTTATATCTTTTGGGAATTGGTAGGTGTGAGCTCTTATTTGCTAATTGGCCACTGGTTTGAAAAACATTCTGCTGCAGATGCGAGTAAAAAAGCATTTTTAACTAATCGCGTTGGAGATATAGGGTTTTTTATTGGTATTATGCTCATGTTTACAGCAATCAATTCCTTTAATTTTCAAGATTTGTTCGATGGAGTAAATCAAGGCTTAATGGCTGGAAATCTTTTGACATTAGCAGGGATTGCTTTATTTATGGGTGCAGTTGGAAAATCCTCTCAATTTCCCCTTCATATATGGTTACCTGATGCTATGGAAGGACCAACTCCAGTTTCTGCATTGATGCATGCAGCAACCATGGTAGCTGCTGGTGTTTATTTAACAGTCAGATTATTCCCATTATTTTCTCCGGAAGCGTTAACTGTCATTGCATACGTAGGTGGTTTTACAGCTTTATTTGCTGCTACAATTGCTATTACTCAAAATGATATTAAAAAAGTTTTGGCTTACTCTACAGTTAGCCAATTAGGATATATGATTTTAGCTGTTGGTGTCGGAAATTATGTGGCTGCATTTTTTCATCTTCTCACTCATGCGATGTTCAAAGCTTGTTTATTTTATGGGTCAGGTTCTGTTATTCATGCAATGCATCATTCTCTTCATGATATCAATGATCATGATACAGATCCACAAGACATGAGAAATATGGGTGGTTTTAATTCAAAAATGCCTATTACATACTGGACAATGGCAATCGCAACACTCGCCATATCCGGAGTGCCACTATTCTCGGGATTCTTATCTAAAGATGCTATTCTAGCAGGAACACTGTCTTTTGTTGAGCATCACCCTGAACATTTATTGTTGGCAATCTTTGGATTTGGAGCAGCTGCAATAACAGGGTTCTATATGTTCAGATTAATTTTTATGACATTTCATGGTAAGCCAAAAATGCCAGCAGTATTCAAAGGCATTCATGAATCTCCAAAGTTAATGACTTATCCTTTGATTTTGTTGGCTGGACTAAGCTTTTTCCTATTTTATACCTTGCCATATTTCAATCCTTTCTCTGATCATGGATGGTTTACTGACCTAATTAAAGCAAAGGATTCAGCTGTTCCTGGAAGCTTAACAGCAGCTGAAATATATGAAGGCGTCCACCATGCGCACTATCCAGCTATGGCCTTATCCTTAATTGTTGCTAGCTTGGGCATTGGGCTATCTTATTTATTTTATTTTAAACAAAAATTTTCCGCAAAAAGCTGGTCAAAAAGAATGGGCTTTCTTTATAAACTTTCTCTCAACAAGTATTTCTTTGATGAAAATTATAATCGGTTTCTCTACCAACCATTCTTAAAACTTTCTCGCGCTGTCGCATATTTGGATTGGGACTTATATGATAAATATTTTATCAATGGTTTTGGAAGAGTGACGCGTATTTTTTCCAAGTTAACTGGTCGAATGGACTATGATGGACTTGATCAAATTTTAGTTGATGGGATAGGGCGATCCATGCAAGGACTTGGGAAGCGATTAAAACAAACACAGACTGGTCGATTGCAAAACTATATGCTTTTTGCATTGATAGGTGTAATTGTTATTCTGGTATTTCAAACAATATAGGGATTTGATAAAGGTTAACGTATGAACTATTTACTAAGTTGGATCATTTGGTTACCAATTCTTGGAATGGTAACAATTGCTTTCATTCCAAGGGATAAATCAGAGCTGATTAAACAGGTAGCTGCAATTGTGTCTGGTATTCAATTGCTATTGACAATCTATCTTTGGAGAATTTTTGACCAGTCGGTTGGTACATTCCAATTTATGGAACGTGCTGAATGGATTCCATCCTTTAATATCACTTATATTCTCGGAGTTGATGGTCTCAGTTTCCCTATGGTATTCTTAATGGCGTTAATAGGATTTATTGGAGTTTTCGTTAGTTGGAATATTGATAAAGCCGTAAAAGGTTATTTCTCACTTTTTCTTCTTTTAAATACTGGCGTAATGGGTGTTTTTTTAGCGCTCGATTTCTTTCTGTTCTATATTTTTTGGGAAGTAATGCTCCTTCCTATGTATTTCTTGATCGGAATATGGGGAGGCCCGCAGCGTGAATATGCAGCGATAAAGTTTTTCCTTTATACCTTGGCCGGTTCAGTATTGATGTTGATTGCAATATTAGCTCTTTATTTTACTTGTGGTAAAACATTTGATATGCTTGTTCTAATGGAAACTGCACCTGTAGCTTTAAATGGAATGCTTTGGTGGGGAATGAGCGCTATCAAAGTAATTTGGGTACTTTTATTTATTGGCTTTGCGATAAAAGTTCCTGTCTTTCCATTTCATACTTGGTTACCCTTGGCGCACGTTGAAGCACCAACGGCAATTTCAGTTATTCTAGCTGGTGTTTTGCTTAAGTTGGGAATATATGGTATGCTAAGGATTAATTATACCATGTTACCAGATGGAGTATTTTGGTTTGCTGGCGCATTAGCGGTATTAGGATTAATTAATGTTATTTGGGGCGCAATGTGTGCTTTAGCGCAGAAAGATTTGAAGAAGCTAGTAGCCTATTCATCTGTGAATCACATGGGATATACACTAATAGGAATGGCTGCTGTTATTGCTGCTTCAACGATGAATGGTGATAATTTAATTAGTGCTCAAGCTGGAATGGGTGGTGCTGTATTTCAAATGTTTAATCATGGTACGATTTCTGCTATGCTATTTATTTTAGTAGGGGTGATTTATGATAGGGCCCATCATAGAGACATTGATGGGTTTGGGGGTCTTGCGGCGCAAATGCCAATATATACTGCTTTTGTAGCTGTAGCTTTTTTTGCGGGGCTTGGTTTACCAGGATTCAGTGGTTTTATAAGTGAAGCAATGATTTTCATTGGAGCTTTTCCAGTTTTTAAAACTATTGTAATTATCTCAACCCTGGGAATTCTCCTCAATGCAGCTTATTTCTTGTGGGCATTTCAGCGCATCTTTTTTGGTCCTGCAAATGAAAAGTATAATGATCTACCTGAAATAAATACAAGAGAGTTATTTACGGTAGTCCCGTTAGCAGTAATTACATTGATTTTAGGCATCTATCCACGTCCATTTCTCGATATGATTTCTGCAACATTAAATGTATTAATTGATTCGGTTGTATCTTTGGGTGGATTCACTAGTGCTTTTTAGTAAGAGTAATGCATGAGCAATTTCAATAGTTTAGCTTATTATTGGCCGGAGCTTATTCTTACTGTAACAATATTAGTTGCTGTAATAGCAGATCTATGTTATCGTAGAGAGCAATCAATTAATGTTGCATGGTGGGTGCTTGGAGGATTGGCTCTTACACTATTTGCTGTAAGAATGGGAGGAAGTAGTGTATCTCCTCTTTTTATGGGAATGGTAGCATCAGATCCATTTTCTGATTTTTTTAAGGTATTAATTCTTTTATCAACTGCCTTAGTTATTCTTATGAGTTTTAATTCAAATGAATTAAAAGACTATAGAGTAGGTGAATATTTTTCAATATTATCAATTCTATCATTTGGCTTATTTCTTATGGTATCGGCAATTGATATATTAATGGTATACCTAGCCATCGAGATAGTATCGATAATGTCATTTTTTTTAGCAGGATATTTGAAAAAAAATCCACATAGTAATGAAGCATCATTGAAATATGTCATATATGGAGCTTTTTCATCAGGGATTATGCTTTATGGTCTCAGTATTCTTTTTGGGTTAACAGGTACCACAAAATTCTTTGAAATGCAAAATGCAATTTCTTCACTAGGCTCAGATTCGAATCTAGCATTGATCCTATCTGTAGTATTTATTTTGGTTGGATTTGGATATAAAATTTCCGCTGTTCCTTTTCATTTTTGGACACCAGATGTTTATGAAGGTTCGCCAACAACCATTACTGCATATTTATCGGTTGCTCCTAAAGCGGCAGGTTTCGCTCTGTTAATTCGATTCTTTAATCAAGTTTTTGGTGATGGTACAGCAATGACATCTGAGTCCTGGATGGCGGTCAATAATCTACCTTGGCCTGAATTGATGGCAGTTTTGGCCGCTGCAACGATGACTGTAGGAAATTTAGTTGCTATTCAACAAAATAGCGTAAAACGAATGTTAGCTTATTCTAGTATTGCTCATGCAGGATATATGATGATGGCGCTGCCATTGATGTCACAGTCTGGCGTCTATGGAATTATGATATATCTCGTTGTATATCTTTTTATGAATCTCGGGGCTTTCTTTGTACTTATATATGTTCAAAGTGAAGTTGGAGGTGAAACCTTTAATGACTTTGATAGTTTAGGTTGGAAAATGCCTTTTATTGGTATACTCATGACGCTATTTATGGTTTCACTAACGGGCTTGCCTCCTACAGCAGGCTTCATTGGGAAATTTTATATTTTTGCATCAGTTATTGAAGCAGGGTCTCAGTATTATTGGTTAGCATTTGTTGGGGCGCTTAATAGTGTCGTATCCCTTTACTATTATATCCGTGTTGTTAAACACATGTATTTGATAGGGGAAAGAAGTGAATCAATTGGTCTGCCATCTTCCAATCTAGTGACTTTAGTTCTTATTGTACTGGCAATTCCAACCTTTATTTTTGGTTGGTATTTCGGTCCTTTAACAGATTGGGTAAATCAATCTTTTGTGATTTACCAAGGAATGTGATCACATACTTACTTTTATAGAGAAAATAATTGGCTGATTATAATTTAGTAAAAGGGCATGATATAAGAATCGCAGGTGTTCCTAAAAACAGCGTTGTTGAAGGGAAGGCTCCTGAATTTGTAGCATTGAAGCCAAGTGAATTTAGAGGGGTTAAGCCGAAATTGATGGTGCAAGAGGGTGGGCATGTAAAAATAGGTACCCCCTTATTTCATGATAAAACTAATTCCCAGATAACTTGGCCATCTCCGGGTTCAGGTGAAATAACAGAAATAAAATATGGACCACGCAGAGTTATTGAAAAAATAGTAATAAAATTATCCGATGAGGAATCATCAGAATCTTTTTCGTCTTACAATCCTCAAGAGCTAAATAATTTAAGTCGCGAGAAGATACTCTCCGCATTATTGAAAGGAAGTATTTTTCCTTTTATTCGCCAGAGACCATTTAATAAAGTTCCTGACCCTGATATTATTCCAAGAGATATTTTTATTTCAGGTTGGAATTCTAGCCCTTTAGCAGTCAATCTAGACTTAGCCTTAAGAAGAAGATTGCCCCAGTTCCAAGCAGGAGTTGATATATTAAATAAACTTACTGATGGAAAAGTTCATTTATCATATAACGAAAATACGGTTTCTGATACATTGTTGAATGTAAGAGGAGCTCGAGCACATACTTTCAATGGTCCACACCCTGCAGGAAATGTAGGAATCCAAATTCATCATATTTCTCCAATTAATTTAAATGATTTAGTCTGGACCGTTAATGCACAAGACGTTGTTAGAATTGGCAATTTTTTCTTGACTGGTAAATTGGATACAACACTTTTTGTTACAGTTGGGGGCCCAAGTGTTTTAAATCCTGTTCATATTAAATCACGATTAGGTTCAAAAATCGAATATTTACTTAAAGATAATTTATCTGAAGATGAAAATCGTGTTATCTCTGGAGATGTGTTAACTGGCACAAAATCAAGCTTAGAGGATTTTATAGAGTTTTATCACTCAACTATTTCTGTAGTACCACATGAAACTTCAAGAGAGTTCTTGGGTATGCTTAGGCCTGGCTCATCTTCATCGAGATATAGTTTGACGAATGCTTTTATTGGTTCTAGACAAAAGGATTATAGTTTTAACACCTTAAAGAATGGAAGTGAAAGATATATTTTACCAATTGATACTTGGGAGAATGTATTGCCCATGGATATTATTCCAAATGCTCTGTATCGTGCAATTTATGCAAATGATATCGAAGAAATGGAGCAATTAGGAATTATAGAATGTGATGAAGAAGATTTTGCTCTATGTTCATTTGCTTGTCCTAGTAAAATTGATGTAGGTGGAATGATACGTCAAGGATTAGATCTTATGGAGGAGGAAGGTTAAATGTTAGGTCTCCTAAAAAAGGTTTTAGACAAATATAGAGAAAATTTTGAAGAAGGTGGAAAATTAGAAAGATTATATCCAATTTATGAAGCCACAGATACTATTTTGTTTTCTACAAATGAAGTAACTGAAACTGGACCCCATATTCGAGATAGTATTGACACAAAACGAGTTATGATTTTGGTGGTGATTTCTCTATTGCCGCTATATTTTTTTGGAGCAACAAATATAGGTTTTCAAAATAGTATTGCAATTGGTTTAGAAAGATCAAATTGGGAGAATTTTTGGTTTGGTTTTTCTAAAATTTTACCCATAATCATTGTGACCTTTACTGCTGGTGCATTTTGGGAACTTTTGTTTGCAGTTGTGCGGAAACATCCTGTTAGTGAGGGCTTTTTGGTTACCTGTGCACTCATTCCATTGACAATGCCGGCTGGAATACCGTTGTGGCAAATTGTCGTAGCAACAACTTTTGGGATTGTAATTGGGAAAGAAATTTTTGGCGGTGTTGGTATGAATATATTTAACCCCGCCTTGATGGCTAGAGTGTTCATATTTTTTACTTATCCGACAAAAATTTCTGGTGATAAGGTGTGGGTTTTGGGTCCTGATGGTTATTCTGGTGCTACCGCATTATCAATACCTGCAGCAGAATTGAATCAGGATGCATTTACCCTACTTAATAATTTTGGTCAATTTGATTATTCTTGGTGGAATATGTTCTGGGGTTGGATTCCTGGGTCAATAGGAGAAACGAATAAATTCCTAATTATTATTGGCGCATTATTTCTTGCATATATAAAAATTGTTAATTGGCGAGTTATGTTTGGTGCCGTACTGGGATTGGTTGGTACAGCTTTATTAACAAACCTAGTTGCACCATTTTCAAGTAATTCAATGTTTACAATTCCCCCTCATTACCATTTAGTTATGGGAAGTTTTTTATTTGGAACAGCATTTATGGCAACCGAACCTGTTACAGGTTGTCACACGAATCAGGGTAGATGGATTTATGGAATTTTATTTGGAAGTTTAACGGTTATCATACGATCAATAAATCCTGCTTATCCGGAAGGGGTAATGCTATCGATATTATTTGTAAATGCATTTGCAGCTTTGATTGATTGGTTTGTTATTCAAGCAAATATTAAACGAAGGCAGGCTCGGTATGCACAGTAATCGTTATACATTAATTTTTGCGATGGCAATAACAATTGTGCTAGCATTTTTTCTTTCGCTTGCAGATTCTTCTTTAAAAGACAAGTATGAAAAAAATGTTGAAGTTGATATAAGAAAGAATATTTTATTATCATTAGGTTTTAGTCCTACTGATGATTTACCATGGACCAATGAAAATGTGGAATCCATTTTTCAAAATTCAATAGTTGAGTTTGTTGTTGACAATTCTGGTTCTATTGTTGCAAATAAATTTCCTCAAGACATTGACCCTAATGTAGATTTGAATTTGTATCCTATTTATAAAAGAGTATCTAATAGTATAACAGAAGGATACTCTATCCCAATCTCAGGCAAAGGTCTGTGGGGAACTATGTTTGGTTATTTTTCAATTGAACCTGATGGAGCAACTGCCAAAGGGATTACTTTTTATCAGCATATTGAAACACCTGGTTTAGGTGGTGAAGTTGATAAGCCATGGTTTCAAAATAATTTTGTTGGTAAGCGTTTTGTAGATGAAAACGGTACTTTAATAGGTATCCAAACAGTTAAAGGACAAGTAGATGAGACTTCTAAAGAGGCTTATCATTTAGTCGATGGAATTTCAGGAGCAACAATGACCTCTAAAGGTCTAAATCAATACTTACTTAAGGATTTAAAATTGTATGATCCATATTTTTCAAAGATTAGAACTAAAAGGAATGGCTAATGGCCTTAAGTAAAAAATCTAAGACTGCTTTTACTGACCCTTTGATGAGTAATAATCCTATTAGTTTGCAGGTACTCGGGATTTGTTCGGCACTGGCAGTAACTACTAAATTGGATACAGCCGTAGTTATGTCTTTTGCTGTGATTGCGGTTCTGTCAGTATCAAATACTGTAATTTCAATTTTAAGAAAAATGATACCTGCAAAGGTTAGAATAATTGTACAACTATCGGTTATTGCATCGATGGTGATATTAACTGATATGGTTCTTAAAGCGTTCTTTTATGATATAAGTAAACAGTTATCTGTTTTCGTTGCTTTGATAATCACCAATTGTATTATCATGGGACGTGCAGAAGCTTTTGCTATGCAAAATGGACCTGGACGGTCTTTATTAGATGGGCTGGGTAATGGATTAGGCTATGGATTAATTCTAATTGGAGTAGCTTTTTTTAGAGAACTTTTAGGATTTGGTACGATATATAATCGTCAAGTTATTCCAGAATCTTTTTATCAAGCAGGATATGAAAATATGGGATTAATGGTTTTAAGCCCGGGTGCATTTATTATTCTTGGACTTATTGTATGGGCGCAACGCATCATTGGTAAGGTGGAAGAGGAATAGTATTTTGGAACATTATATTAGTTTAATTACAAAAGCTGTTTTTATAGAAAATATTCTTCTTGCCTATTTTTTGGGTATGTGTTCATTTTTGGCCATTTCAAAGAAAGTCGATGCCTCGATTGGATTGGGTTTGGCTGTAACATTCGTTTTGACAATAACTGCGCCAACTAATTGGTTTATTTATACATTTTTGATAGGAGACGGTGCTTTAGCATGGGCTAACTTGCCAGAAATTAACCTTAGTTTTTTAAAACCTATTGTGTTCATTGCAGTGATTGCTGCCATGGTTCAGCTAGTCGAAATGGTTATTGATCGATTTTCTCCAGCTCTCTATCAAAACCTTGGTATATTTTTACCATTGATTGCAGTGAATTGTTCTATTTTAGGGGGCTCATTGTTTCTCGTTGAACGAGAATATACCTTATTAGAATCTACTGTTTTTGGATTTGGGTCAGGATTGGGATGGTTTCTAGCGATTATTGCAATGGCATCTATTCGGTATCGTTTACGTTATTCTAATGTTCCATTGAAGCTTCGTGGCATTGGAATAACCATGCTACTTACTGGACTTTTATCAATTGCATTTATGTCATTTGGAGGAATACAATTGTGATAACAACTTCAACCATCTTGAGCATACTTATTTTTTCTGGAGTGATATTAATTCTTGTTACAATGCTGAACTTTGCAGAATCAAAACTCTTGCCTCAAGAAGAAGTCTCAATCAAGATCAATGGAGATGATGATAAATCTATTCAAATCCGTCCAGGCAGTACGTTATTATCTGCATTGGCGGGTAAGAGCATTTTTCTTCCATCAGCTTGTGGTGGAGGGGGGACATGTGCGCTTTGCAAATGTCAGGTCAATTCGGGTGGAGGAGAAATTCTGCCTACGGAAACTGGACATATTAATAGAAAAGAAGCTAAAGAAAATTGGCGTTTAGCGTGTCAAGTGAAGATTAAAGAAAATATGGATATCAATGTTCCTAATGAGATATTTAATATTCAAAAATGGGAGTGTACTGTAAGATCAAATGATAGTGTGGCTACATTCATTAAAGAGTTAGTCTTAGAATTACCTTCAGGTGAAAATTTAGACTTTACTGCGGGTGGCTATATTCAAATAGACGTTCCTGAATATTATGATCTAAGTTTTAAGGATTTTGTTATTGATAATGAATATCATCCTGATTGGGATAAGTTCAACATTTGGAATATTAAAGCAAATAATGATGAAGATTGCTTTCGGGCTTATTCAATGGCTAATCACCCTGCTGAAGGTAATGTAATTATGCTCAATGTTCGAATCTCCACACCACCCCCAGCCTTGTGGGATAAAGTTCCACCTGGAATAGCCTCCTCATACATCTTTAATTTAAAGCCAGGTGAAAAGGTGAGTATTTCAGGACCATTTGGTGATTTTTTTGTTAAAGATACCGATCGTGAAATGGTGTATCTTGGTGGCGGTGCTGGAATGGCACCCATGAGAAGTCATTTATTCGATTTACTGGATACTAAAAAGTCTACTAGAAAGATAACCTACTTTTATGGTGCGCGTTCAGCGAGAGAAATGTTTTATCATGAAGATTTTATACAACTTGAAAAAGAATTTCCCAATTTCAAATATATCGTAGGTCTTTCTGAACCTTTACCTGAGGATAATTGGGAAGGTGCAACCGGATTTATTCATAATGTTGCATTTGAGGATTATTTGAAGGATCATGAAGATCCAACTGAAATTGAATATTATATGTGTGGACCACCCATGATGATTGATGCTTGTGATAAAATGTTATATGATTTAGGAGTAGAAAGAGAAATGATAGCTTATGATAGTTTTGGTTAATCGCTACTTTTTTACATTTTTTTCTAAAGCCCGACATTTGTTGGGCTTTCTTTTTCTACTTATTATTTCTTGTTCTAGAATTGAACCTGTAGAAGAAATTAGCGGTATGGCTTGGGGGACTTCTTATTCAATACAAATTGTAGAAGATTCAAATGTTAATATGGATATAACATCAATTAAAATGGGTATCGATTCTATAATAAATAATATAGATGAACAAATGTCCACTTATAAATTAAATAGCGAGATTTCGTTGTTTAATCAAATGCCTACAGGTGCCGTAATTAAAGTTTCTTCGGGTTTTGCAGAAGTAATAAATAGATCAATTTATTGGAGTAAATTAACTTCGAATGCATTTGATATTTCAGTTTTGCCTATGATAATACTTTGGAGGAAAGGTAAAAATGATCGTGAGTATGAAAATGTTTGGGAACCTCCATCAGATTTTGATGTATTTATGGAAATGTCAAAAATTGGTTCAAACAAGATCAGATTGAATGGATTGAATCTATCAAAAACAACCA
>NZWI01000009.1 GCA_002701875.1 Fidelibacterota bacterium | reverse complement strand
TTATGATTATTAATTATATTTAAAGCTGATTCTAGCTCACCTTGAATAGTTCTTTCATTTTTTTGTAATTGCCAACCTCTAAATCCCATTCCATCATATTGAATAATAATCTTATATCGAGACAATTAGATCTATTCCCCAATACCCAAACAAAATTAAAGTGATTTGACCTAGATGGATTATTCTAAAATCAATAAGGTGAGTAATTCCTCGTGGGAATTTTTTTCCATATCCTCGAAGTTTCATTGCATTTGCAATATCATCTGCCAAATGGAGTTGATATAACATTAAGCCTGGAAGCATTTTAGCGGCAATCTTAATCTTTTCAAAATGTGTAAAGCCTGATTTTAATCCAAGGGATCGACGAGTATTTAATAAGGAATTCCAATTTGATTCTACAGTGGGATAAAAGCGCAATGTTATTGATAAGAAAAGGAAAAAATTCTCCGGCCATTTCCATGTTAACTTCGTCCTAAACCACATACTACGAAAAATATTAATAAAATTTTCAGTATGTGTAGTTTCAAAAAATAATGACATTGCACCAATCATAAATATTATTTTTATAAATCCAAAGAATGCTTCACTTAAAATTTGCTTAATAGAATTATCTGTTAAATAAAATGAAACCAATAGATAAAAAATAAGCATCATGGGAAAATAGTAAAGAATTGGCTTTAATTGATTTATAACACCTTGAATCGACTTTCTATAAAAGAAAATACTTATAAAAAATATAAAAAAGTAAGGAAGTCCTTCATAATAATTATTAGTCATCAACATGGATATTGAAAACCCAAGAAAATAAACAAAATTTACGAGGGGGTGTTTAAACATTAATAAATATTAAATATTATTGAATATCCTACACCACCAGTTTCAGTATTTTGATATGCATTAACATACATTTTATCTGATAAACGCTTAAGATATAATGCATCTATGGCTGAAACCGCATGGTTTAACACCAATGCTCCCAATCCAAATGTCGCAATTAATTTCATTTGGTCACTAGTTATTCGCTTATCTTCAAAGGCTTTTCTATTAGCATCAGAATCCCAATCCCAACTCCATTTATTATTGAGAGGATATAGATCATTTGTCTCCCTATTTCTAAGATGTTCATTATTATAATCATCAATTGAATCATAATTTCCTATATCTACCCAATATTTGTGATCCTTTTCAGATGAAGAAAGTCGCGCATGACTTGATGCGAATGAGATATAATTCTTTTTTAATATATTCGAATATGTCGAAGTGCCTATAATAGTTAATAGGATACTAGATTCTATATATTTGTATACTCTAGCACGCCTGGGATAATTAAGTGATTTCTGACCCCAACCAGGAATTATTGCAGATTTAATTACTGGATCAATTTCATTATCTGAATCATGTTGGGCAAAAACCAAGTTGAAAGACAATGTAAAACAAATAAATATTATTTTTTGCTTATTAATATGAAAGCTCCTTGTAATAAGATTAGAACAAAACACAATTGTGAAAAAAGGTTACCAAAACTGGCATAAAACGTTAAGCCTTTATTTAATAAAACATCACCTTGAAAAACTTCTTGATCAGAAAAATTAACTTTGTGCTTAATTAAACCCGTAGGATCAATAATACCAGAAATACCCGTATTCGCACTTCTAATAATACCTGTTCTAAACTCAACCGCTCTTAATCTTGCTAACTCAAAATGTTGCCTGACACCTGAAGAGTTTTGGAGCCAAGCATCATTAGCTTGTATGGTTAAAAATCGTGCTCCATTATTAATAAATCCTCTCGCAATCGACGGATGACTAGATTCGTAACATATAATATTACTAAAATAAATTGAATCAAGAGAGAAAGTAGTAAATTCTGATCCATGTGAAAAATTTGCTTGTCCAAAGTTTAATTGTTTCAAAAAACTAAATTTTTCTGATAATGGAATATATTCTGCAAATGGAACCAATAATAATTTGTGATAAATTTTATTTTCATTCAAACCGAAATATATAGATCCATTAAAAACTTTTCTATCAACTTTATCTCACTTGAAATCAACAGTCCCCATAATTAAAGGTATATTAGATTCATATACCTTCTTTTCATAAACTTGTTTAATTGAAGAAACGCGCATATAAACAGGTAAAGCAGCTTCAGGCCACAATACTAATTTAGGCTTCATATTATACGCTTCATTATTTAGTGAATCCATTATAGAAATCAAAGTTTTTCTATAAGTAGGCTCCCATTTTTGATTTGGATTAATATTTGGCTGTATAGCTGCCACAGTTCTAAACTCCCATTCCTTATCATTTAATTGATCAATACGGAGTGTCCCATAAATCCATGGAATTATAAAAATAATAAATAAGGTAATAATTTTTTTATTAACTGAATTATTAATGATTAAATAATATATATAAGTATTTAATATCATAATCCAAAAACCAATGCCTTCAGATCCAGTAAAATCAATTATTTGGATAATAGGCAAAAACTTAGTTTGAGTAATCGCTAAATTAGCCCACGGAAATCCTAAAGGACCAAAACTTCGTAGCCATTCCATTGTTACCCAAAGAAATGGAATAATAATTAATGCAATACCTCTTCGTTTTATTTCAAACCAAGAAATAATCCAACCAAAGATTGCTAATAAAAATGATAAATATAATACTGCACCAGTTAATGATAAAAAAACTGGGATAAAAGAAGCACCAGAATTAAGACCAATCCAATAAAATGCAATGGTATTAGAGATGATAGCTGACAAAAATGTTAATCTTGCTGATTCCTTTTTGGTTTGATTTAACCAAATATGGATAAGAGGGACAAAGCCAAACCAAATTGCAAATCCTGGAATAGGTGGATATGATATTCCAACTAAAATCCCAGAAATAATAGCTAATTGAATTGGAGGAATATCTAATATTTTTAAATACATCAATTTTTATCTAAATATAATTGTAAAAATATAGCTGCGGCTGTTTCATCTATTAGAGCTTTATTATGTCCCGTTTTTATATCTTGTAAAATTAGAGATTTTTTTGCGCTAACAGAGCTTAAGCGTTCATCTTCCATAACGATTGGCGTATCTATTTTATCTTTTATATATTTATAGAATTCAATAACTATATTTGTTTGAGATGTGTTATTACCCTTAAGGCCCTTCGGTAATCCTAAAATAATTTTTTCTATTTTTTCATCTTTAATTATCAAGGCGATTTTATTTATCAAATCATTTTGATTAGAGTAAAATATAGTTTTAAATGGTTTCGCAATAATTTTCATCGGATCTGAAAGTGCTAAGCCTATTCTTTTTTCTCCGAAATCAATCGCAAGGAATCTGCCCATTATTATTTATTATTTTTATAGATTAAAGTTTAGTTCTTTCAACCGAATCAATACTTTTTACCTTGGAAATATTTCGAACTATACGATCAAATTCCTTCAAGTTTTTAACTTGTAAAATAAATATCGCAGTTGCGACAGTATCTTGAACTTTAATATCAACTGAAGTCATATTTACATTCAGCTTAGAAAGAGTTTCCGTCATATCTTTCAAAAGTCCTTTACGGTCTTGACCTATTGCTTTCATCCGAATATTAAAAAGATCTTTACGGCCTACTTCCCAATCAACTGAGACTAAACGATCGGATTCCTCATCTAATAAAGGAAGACTGGAGCAATTTGATCTATGTACAGTCATACCTCTACCTCTTGTGATAAAACCTACCATACTATCTCCAGGAATAGGATTACAACATTTACCAAAATTAGCCATAATATTTGAGATACCTTCAAGTTTAATGCTCTTATTTTCTTTCCTTTTAAAGGAAAGAATTCCTGGCGGATTATCTTTCTTAATATTTTTACTATCAGATATTTTATCTAATATTTCTCTAATTGATAATTCACCCTTTCCAATAGCTTCAATTAGTTGGGCTTCACCACCAAAACCAAATTTTGCAAATGATTCTTTAATCAAATCTAATTGGTTTAACATTTTTAAACGCCTAAGGCTCTTAGTTAGAATTTCATTGCCAATTTTGATACTTTCTTCTCTCTCTTGTTTATTTATATGCCGTCTTATGTGACTTCTAGCTTTAGAAGTAATAGCAAATTTCAACCAACTATAATTTGGTGTTTGTGATTTACTTGAAAGAATTTCGATATTGTCACCGTTCTTAAGCTCAGTGTTTAAAGGAACTGTCTTATGATTTACCTTAGCACCAATACAGTTATGCCCGATTTCAGTATGAACATGATAAGCAAAATCAATTGGTGTTGATTTAACTGGTAATTGAAATAAATCTCCTTTTGGAGTAAAAACAAAAATTTCATCACTAAAAAGATCGATTTTTAGTAAGTGCATAAATTCTTTTGGATCATTTTCTTCGCTTTGAAGAATATCAAGTAATTCTCTAAGCCATTTTACATGGCTATCCATACCTTCTGATTTTTTTTCACCACTCTTATATCTCCAATGTGCTGCTACTCCTATTTCAGCAGTTTGCTCCATTTCTTCAGTGCGAATTTGAATTTCAATCATTTTGCCTTGAGGTCCCACAACTGTTGTATGTATTGATTGGTATCCATTACTTTTTGGCGTTGCAATAAAATCTTTAAATCTTTCTTGGATTGGTTTGTAAATCTGATGTAAAACCCCTAAAGCTAAATAAGAATCTTCAACTTTCTTAACGACAACCCTAACTGCTAAAATATCATATATTTCCTCAAATGCTTTTCCTCTTTCAACCATTTTTCCATAGATAGATGATCTTGACTTTGGTCTACCATATACTTCAGGATATATATTATAATTTTTCAATTCATCATTAAGAGACTTAGTAATGATTTTAATATATTTTTCTCTCTGTTTATTTGAAGATTTTAATTTTGAATCAATATCCTTATATGATTTAGGATTCAATGTTTTTAAAATTAAATCATCTAGCTTCCATTTTACTTGAGCCATTCCCAGTCTATGAGCTAAAGGTACATATACATCTCTAGTCTCTACTGCTATACGATGTTGTTTCATTGTCGATAAATATTTTATAGTTGCCATGTTATGTAGTCTATCGGCAAACTTGATAATAATGACTCGAAGGTCTTGAGCAACAGAAATAAGCATTTTCATAAAATTGCCTACCTGTTTTTCTCTTCTACTAGAAAAGCTTATATCACCAAGCTTACTAACACCATCAACTAAGCTTGCAACATCTGCTCCGAATTCTTTTTCTATTTCATCTAAGGTTGCATCAGTATCTTCAATAGTATCATGTAACATTCCCCCAATAATAGTAATATGATCCATATTCCATGAGGCAAGAATTTTTGCAACTTCTAAACAATGTGAATGAAAATATGACTCTCCAGATTGTCTCTTTTGTCCATCATGTTTTCTAACTCCATATTCATAAGCTTTCCATAATTGAACTGTTAATTCATCTTTTGAAAGCTGCTCTAAGTGAGTCACTTTATTAACTAAATCCATAAAATCTTTAGGATATTCTCCAATAAGGAAGGGAGCAAATTTTGCTATCGGATTAGGCATTAAAAACATTCTCATCTTCAACTGTAGCATTGAAAGCAGCCATATTTTCAAACCTCGCAAAGCGATCAATAAATGTTGCTTCTACTAAACCTATAGGCCCATTTCGTTGTTTTGCCACAATAATCTCTGATTTACCTCTATCTTCATCTTCTTGCGAGTAGACCCAGGGACGATATAAAAAAATAACAACATCAGCGTCTTGCTCTATAGCTCCAGATTCTCTGAGATCTGATAATTGAGGTCTCCTATCACTTCTGTTCTCAACTGCTCGAGAGAGCTGTGAGAGTGCAATTATTGGAACTTCAATTTCTTTAGCTAAATTCTTAAGTGATCTTGAAATTTGGGAAATTTCTTGTTGGCGGCTTTCAGCTCCTTTAGGTCCACTCATTAATTGAAGGTAATCAACAATAATTAGGCCAATGTCTTTTTCGGCCTTTAAACGTCGAGACTTAGCTCTGATTTCCAACACAGACATTCCAGGAGTATCATCTAAATAAATAGGCGCTTCAGCTAATTGACCTACCGCAAGACTTAAATTTTTTAATTGATTTTTAGGTAGTTTTCCTGTTCGAACTAAATGACTATCTACTCGACCTTCAGCGCATAAAAGTCGCATAGCCAATTGATGATTAGCCATCTCAAGACTAAACAGGCCAATTCCTGTATTTTCAAGCACTGCTGCATTCCTACCCATTGTAAGTGCTAATGCAGTTTTCCCCATTCCTGGACGTCCAGCCACAATTATTAATTCTCCACTATGAAATCCTGATGTAATATCATCTAAATCCATTAATCCAGATGCAACCCCTGTAACACTCCCCGGTTTAGAAGCTATTTTATCCAATTCTTCAAAAGTTCTATGTAAAATAGGATCGATATGGCTAAAGCCTTCTCCTCGAAGTCTTTTTTCAGTAATATTAAATATTTTAGATTCAGCATCATCTAAAATATCTCCAACATATTGACTGTCATCGAAAGCATTCTTTGTAACTTCGTGAGATACTTCTATAAGATTTCGAAGAATGTATTTCTCCAAAACTATTTTTGCATAGTGTTCCACATTAGCAGTTGTAGGTACGGACTCTGACAGTCCAGTTATATAATATGCTCCACCAACACTTTTTAACTCTTTTTTCTTCTTTAATTGATCAACTACAGAAATTGCATCAATAGGATCTCCTTTATCAAAGAGATCAATCATACAAGAGAATATTTTTGCGTGCGCATCTTTGTAAAAGTAGTTTGATGCAGGGAGCCACTGTAAAGACTTACTAACAGCATCTTTTGAGATAAGCATGGAGCCTAGAACAGCTTGTTCAGCTTCAATAGCTTGCGGTTGTGCAGCTAGATTTATTTTACTTTTTGCCATATAAATACTATGATTCTATAATTGATTGAATCCATTTAAAATCCTCCCATGCCAAAGGTTTCCAGTTTGGATTTCTTAGTAAAGCTGCAGGATGATATGTCACTATAAGCGGAGTGCCATGATAGTTATGAATTTCTCCTCGCATACTTTTCAACGAATTATCCACATTAAGTAGTGTCTTTCCAGCGACTCTTCCTAAAGCTACAATGAGTTTAGGCTTAATCAAATTAATTTGATGAATTAAATAAGGTTCACACTCCTTGACTTCGCTAGTTAATGGATCGCGGTTATTTGGAGGCCTACATTTTATAACATTACAAATATACACATCCTCATTGCGTGTTCTTTTTATAGCAAAAAGGATTTTGTCAAGCAATTTTCCTGCTCGACCAACAAATGGCTCACCTTTTAAATCTTCATTCTCACCAGGAGCTTCTCCAACAAGCATAAGACTTGCATTTTTGTCTCCAACACCAAAAACAAAATTAGTTCTAGAACTACCTAAGGAACATTTATGACATTTATTTATTTGGTTATAAAAAACATCGAGATCTGATGGAAAATCTTCTTTTCTAATTATCTTTTTTGAGGAAATGATTTTTTTTTCAATATTAATCTCATCTCCATACACTTCTTTTGTTTGATTTAAAAACTGAATTATTTTTTCATCAGAAATGAAGATCATACAATTAAAATATTTTTCTATATTTTATTCATCATTTTCTTTTTGATCCCACTGAATATTTCCATCAACAAATTCATTAACTGCTGTCGTTGTCACTTTCTCTAGTTCTTCATAATCTTCAGGATTTTTTTCTTCTATTTGATCGTAAACACCCATTTCCACTTCTTCTTCATCTGCGGATGTTATTATTTCTTCAACAATTCGGTTATTTAGGATTTGCTTTGCACGTTTGGACATAACAACTACAGCTTCAAAAATATCTGAAGTTTTTTCTTCCATGTTTCTAATTGATAACGGTTCAAGAGCCATTATATACTCCTTCATTTTGATGTTGAATAACACTCATTATTTCATTAACTGCTCTATTAATATCATCGTTGATAATACAAAAATCAAATTTGGATTTGCAAGATATCTCCTCATCGATTCTTTCGAGCCTTTTTTTTATATTTTTATTTGATTCAGTGCCTCTAGTCTCAAGGCGCAGTTCTAATTCTTTCAAACTTGGAGGTTCAATAAATATTGATATAGTATGATCCGAATATATTTTTTTTATTGCCATAGCTCCTTTGACATCTAATTCTAATAATAATAATTGGTTTTTATTAATTGCATTAGCCAACGTTGATTCTAATGTACCATAGTAATAATTACCATGGATCTTTTCCCATTCAGCAAATAATTTATTATTAATGCCATTACTAAATTCTTTTTCGGTCATAAAACTATAATCAATACCGTCTTTTTCATCGGCTCTTCGTTTGCGAGTCGTGCAAGATACAGAAAACTTGATTGAACTGTCACGCTCTTGCAGGGCTTTACAAATAGTTGTTTTCCCCGTGCCAGATGGTGCAGATACAATAATTAAATTCTTCATAGAATATTTTGAACTTGCTCTCGTATTTTTTCTACTTCATCCTTCATTATTATCACATTATTAATTACATCATTTGATGAAGTTTTTGAACCTATCGTATTTACTTCTCTAGCAATTTCCTGTGTTAAAAAATTTAGGCGTCTACCAACAGGTTCATTAGATGAAATCATCCCATGAAATTGGTCAAAATGACTTTTTAGCCTAACAACCTCTTCAGTTACATCAGCTTTCTCTGCCAAAATTGCTGTTTCCATCGCAATTCTAGATTCATCGATTGAATTGTTATTAATTAACTCTATAATCTTATTTTTATATTTTTCAGACCTGTTATCAAGTTCCTCAGGTAATCGTTTTTCAATTTTTGATAAAACTTCACTTAAGCTATTTAATCGTTTTTTAAAATCAGCTTGAAGCACTTTTCCTTCAGATTTTCTCATTTTAATGACCTCAGTGCATGCATTATTAACACAATCTTTTATCAGTTTAGAGTCTAGAGACTGCACATCTCTATTGGCAAATAAATCATTAGAGTTTATGAAATCCCCCATATCTAAATGTCGACCATATTTCTTTTGTATTTCTAACAATATTTTTTCAATCGCTTCAAATCGAGCTTCGTTAAATGAAATTGATTCAGCATTTTTATTTTCTAATTCCAAATTTACGTGGACTGTACCACGAACTAATTTCTCAACTATTAGATTTCTTATATTGCTATAATCATCAGGTTCAATTTCAAGACCACGTATCTTTATATCCAAGTAGCGACCATTCACTACTTTAATAAAAGAGGTTATCTTTTTAGTGCCCTTACCTGCGGTTCCCCGCCCATATCCAGTCATACTTTGAATCATTATTTATATATCCGAAAAAAGTCTGGTAATTTACATTTTATTAACGATAGATAACATAAATAATAGATCAGCTCAAAATCTATTATTTATAGAAAAAGGGAAATGGTACGTATATTCATTATAGATGAAAAAAGTATTTATTTCAGGTGCCAGTAGTGGGATTGGTGAATATTTAGCATATTCTTATTCAAAATTAAATTATTATGTAGGTCTTGCTGCTAGAAGGGAAAATAATTTAAATAAAGTTGCCACTAAGTGCGTTGAACTAGGTGGGAAAGCTAAGATCTATCCACTTGATGTTCTAAATGAGATTCAATGTAGTGTAGCTATTAAAGATTTTATTTCTCTTCCTGGTTCAGTTGAAGCTGTATATGCAAACGCAGGAGCTGGTACCCCAGACGAACTTAGTTCTGGGAGTTCATCAGCCATGAATCGAATACTTAGTATTAATATCTTAGGAGTCACAAATACTGTAATGCCATTTATTCCCTATATGAAATCAATAAAAAATGGAAAAATTGCTGTGATTTGCTCTATTGCTAGCTTTCGAGGACTAGCACATCATTCTGCCTATAGCGGTTCAAAAGCGGCTGTTAGAAATATTTGCCAAGGTTGGGGTACTGCTCTTTATAAATATGGTATTTCTGTAACAGCAATTTGCCCAGGCTTTATTAAAAGTGAAATGACAGATAATAATGAATTTTATATGCCATTTCTTATGGATACAGATGTAGCCGTAAAAAAAATTATTCGAGCAGTTGATAAGAAAAGAAAAGTTTTTATCTTTCCTTGGCAAATGCGCTTTTTTACTGTGCCAATAATGAAATATGCGCCCGATTGGATATTTAGAAAATTTTCAATATAATTTTTATAATTAAAGATTATAATTTTTCTATATAGGCTTTAACCCAATCGGAATTAACCGAAATTGAAATTAAGTGGCTTGTGCCCAACCCTGAGCCAGAAGGTTCGTTTAAAAATGCATAATCAAGTGACATATTACCCCAACTTAATCCCACGCCTGCTGTAACTGATCCTAAACCATTCCTTCCTAACCTTAAAGCCAATTGATTATTATATATTGTATTTAATCCAGTAATAATTCTTCCTCCACGATCACCAATTCTAAAATCATCATTCATTGTTTTACCGCCAGCATCCCATACAATATTAGCCATACCAGTAAATGACAACTTTGCTTTAGTTAATGTAATTGACTGTGCAACGCCGGTAATAATTGTTGGTTTAAACCTCTCAACTGTACCATTATCCCATACTTGCCAGCTAGTTGTCATATCTCGAACAGTAACTCCAATACGACCATTCTTCCAAGGTGAAGTAATAATTCCAATATCTAAACCAATACCAGTCCCTGAATATTCACCTAATGAATGGATTAATGTTTTCAGAGCAAGGCCAAATTCGAAGTTATCTTTTTGCCAAGAAGTACTCACATGAAAACCTAATTGCCGTTGTGAAAAATATTTTACTTTATCATTATCTAACCTTTCACCTTCATCAAGTATCCCATTACCTTCACCAGAATCTCCACTACCAGGGATACCATCTAGACCAAAATCTAATAGAATATTTCTTGTATCTGGAATGTGGTCAATACCTTCATAAATTATAATTACATTAAGTGGCCGTGAAAAATTATTTATAGGAAAACCAATAAGATCACTATTAATCATACCAGCCAGTCTGCTCTGATGAGTATAATTAATATTATGAATACCTACTTTATTTGAGACTGCTGGATTAAATAAAGGTGAAATAGATGTACCATAATCAGTAACTGTTTCACCTCCTAGAGATAAAATTCGAGCATCCCCAGCACTATTAAATGCTTGCCATCCATAACGTACCCAATATGTTTCACTCAAACATATTGATAAAATAAATAATAAACTAAAAAACCTAATTTTATTAAATATTTTATAAACCATATTTTTTCTTCAATTGATCCAATATTCTAATGGCCTCTAATGGAGAAAGGTTTAAAACATCTAATTCTTCTAATTCTTTTCTAATCTGAGAATCTTGAACAGAAAAGACCGATAACTGATCATCATTTGAAATATTATTGTTTTTACCATTATTAAATTGATCTTGCATCAGAGAGATTAAGATCTCTGATGCACGTGCAATAACAGTATGAGGAAGACCTGCCATTTCTGCAACATTAATTCCATAACTTTTATCTCCAGGCCCAGATATAATTTCCCGAAGAAAAATTATTTTATTTTGAAATTCTTTTACTGCAATATGATAATTTTCAAGACGATCGAGATCAGTCTCAAGATGTGTTAATTCATGATAATGCGTTGCAAATAAAGTTCTCGCAGCTAAGAATTTATTATCATGAATATACTCCGTTATGGCCCATGCAAGGGATAGTCCATCATATGTGGCCGTACCGCGTCCTATTTCATCTAATAGAATTAAACTTTTTTCTGTCGCATTATTAAGAATATTTGCAGCTTCATTCATTTCAACCAAAAATGTACTTTCACCTCCAGCAAGATTGTCACTTGCTCCTACACGAGTGAACAATTTATCACAAATTCCAATTTCAGCTGAGGATGCAGACACAAAACATCCTAAGTGCGCCATATAAACTATAAGACCAATTTGACGAAGATAAGTAGATTTCCCAGCCATATTTGGTCCTGTAATAAGATGAATCTGATTAGTTTTTGTATCCATATCGAGATTATTAGAAACAAAACGTTCTGTTGCTGGAAGTAATTGCTCAACAACCGGGTGTCTACCCTGATTAACTTTGATTATGGTTCTGTTAACTAATTTTGGACGAATATAATTATTTGATATCGATACTTTAGCGAACGTTGTTAGCACGTCCAATCGATTCAAAATAAAAGCATTCGACTGCAATAATCGTGCGGAATTAATAATATATTGGCATAGAACCTTAAATATTTCAGATTCTATATTGTATATTTTTTCATCAGCTGACAATATTTTTTCTTCATACTCTTTGAGAGCGGGTGTTATATATCTTTCAGAGTTGACCAATGTTTGTTTCCTGATATAATCCTCAGGAACCTTATCGCTATGAGCCTTTGTAATTTCCAAATAATAACCAAAAACTTTATTGTAGCCCACTTTCAATGATGAGATACCTGTTCGTTCTCGTTCACTTGTTTGAAGATCTGCAATCCATTGTTTGCCACCACTACTTAATTTTCGAAGTTCATCTAGTTTTTTATCAACACCTTCTAATATAACGTTTCCTTGATTAATTTTTGATGGTGCATCGAGGTTAAGTGTTTGAACAATTTTATTAGTTACTTTGTTAGTATTTTTAAATAATTTATTGAACAAAACCAATTTATTTTGTTTGGAGTTCTCTAATATTGACTTGATAAAAGGAATTTGTTCTAAACTAATACGAAGCCCATTGATTTCTTTAGGTGTAACCTTACCACTATTAATTCTTCCTATTATTCTTTCTACATCAGATACTTGATTTAGATGTAGTGATATATCTTCGTTTAGTGGTGAATTATTATGGAATGATTCAACAATATCTAGTCGGTTAGTAAGACGTTTTTTATCAGTTAAAGGTCTGTTCATCCACTGCCTTAAAAGGCGCGCTCCACCAGCGGTAACTGTTTCATCCAAAATATCAATCAAAGTTCCATGCGTTCCTTGAGATGCTAAGCTTTTGAAGATTTCTAAGTTACGTACAGTAAAACTATCTAATCCCATGATACCATTATCTGATATTGGCTGTATTTTTGAAATATGATCTATTGATCCATTTAATGATTCAGTAATATGATATAATATTGCTCCTGCACTAGCAATTCCATTATTTAGATTCTCACATCCAAACCCCTTTAAAGACTTAACTTTAAATTGTTCTATTAACTTTCTATAGCTCTCCTCAAAATTAAATACCCAATCTTCTATCTTTGTGATAAACGGCTTTAATTCTAAATACCAACGTGACGTAGAGAACACAACAGATTCTCCTATAATCACCTCTTGAGGGGCAAATTTTCTTAAACATTCACCTATTCTATCCTCCTGGCACTCACCGATAAAGAATTCCCCGGTTGATTGATCTAAAATTGAGTATCCAATGTTTGACTTAGCATAAAATATTGATGCCAAATACCTATTAGACTTTTGATCCAATGCTTGCTCTGATGTAATCGTTCCTGGGGTAATTACTTCGATAACTTCACGCTTTACAATACCTTTAGATAATTTGGGGTCTTCCACTTGCTCACATATCGCAACTCTCTGGCCAGCACTAACTAATTTGTATAAATAATTATCCAAAGCATGGTAAGGGAAACCCGCTAAAGGTACATCAGCTGCTGCACCATTGGATCTTTTCGTAAGAACAATGCCTAAAATTTTAGCAGTGATTTTGGCATCTTCATTAAATGTTTCATAAAAATCCCCCATTCTAAAAAGGACTATAGCATCACCATAATCTTTCTTAACATCTAAATATTGATTCATTAAGGGTGTTCCAGAATTTTTAGCCAAGGTCATCACCTTTGACTCTTATATCGTCTTGCCGTTCAGTTAAAGATTGGTCATCGCAGTATTCTAGTAAAGGAATCGCAGATCTCCTGCTACTTAAAGTGATTTTTTTGAAATCGGATACTTTCATTTCTCTAGATGAAGAAAAATATTCTGATAATGCATGCTTCAATTTATCTATAAGGTTTATGTGAATCCATAAACCTTGTTTTATTTCGATAACTTTCCCATTATTTTTTAAAAGGTGTAACAATGATAAAGCTTTTTTAGGATCATCTGAAAAAAGACTATCTACTTTAGGAAGATTATAGGCTGCCTTAATTAATAGCTCCTCTAATTTTACAGTTAATTGCAAATCAGAATCTGATAAAGATACTGAATGATCTTTTAATGCATAACCTCGTTTCATCTTCACAACATCATTTGCCATTGACTCAACAACATATGATAACCAATCCTGACTAATATCAACCTCATCTCGTAATTGTTCTTTAGATATATAATCTTTATATGGATTTTCACTATGAAATCGCTTCATCGCATCATTAACTATTTTAGTGGAATATTT
>NZWI01000008.1 GCA_002701875.1 Fidelibacterota bacterium | reverse complement strand
TAAGGAAGAGACTAAGAAAGAGGCTGAGGAAGAAGCCAAGGAAGAGACTAAACAAGAATCAGCTAAAGAAGAGGAGAAGTAGATTATGGCTTTTCAAAGCAGAAGAAAATATTGTTATTTTAAAGAAAATGCGATAACTGAAGTTGATTATAAAGATATAAAACTTTTGAAGCGTTTTGTTACAGATCAAGGTAAAATTATGCCACGACGTGTAACTGGAACTAGTGCAAAAATGCACAGAAAATTAGTGCGCTCCATTAAACGAGCTCGGAATATTGCATTAATGCCATATACTAATGTTAGTACTGAGAGTTAATTATGGATATTATTTTACTTCAAGATGTAGACTCGCTTGGTAATGCTGGGGAAATAGTAAAAGTAAAACCTGGATATGCTAGGAATTATTTATTTGCCAGAGGATTAGCAGTTAGATCATCAAAAAGAAATAGGGCATTAGTGAATGAGAAAAAAACAGCAATCAAAGCCAGAGCTTTACGTGATGCTAAAGTTTATGAGGAAACAGTAAAAAAACTAAAGAAAACTGAAATTACAATTGAGGTTAAAGTTGGAACTGAAGATAAACTTTTTGGATCAGTTACAAATAAGGACATTCATAAAGCCATTATAGATAAAGGGATCGAAATAGATCGCCAATCTATCATTTTACCTGAGCCTATAAAGGCTCTCGGCATATATGATGTCACAGTAAATGTATCCAAAGAATTAAAGCATGATATCAAAGTGTATGTGATTCAAGCCTAAAGCTTAATATATACTAGAATGATTAACCCTTATAGAAAATCTATTCTTTAAGGGGTTTTTTATTGTCATAAAATTTTACAATAATTATTTATACATTGGCAAAGACATTACTTTATCTTTTGGAATTATGGATTTAATCTTCTGATAATTATTTGACTATGTTTGCTGATATATCATTCCCAATATCAAGTTATCAGGTGTTTACATATAAAGTACCCGATGAGCTAATAAACCGCTTATCTATTGGTATGAGGGTTAAAGTTCCTCTTGGTTCTAGAATTATCAGAGGGATTATAGTTGATTTAAAAAAATCAACAAATTTTTCTGGATCTATCAAATCAATTAAAGAAATGATTGATGATCAACCAGTCTTAGATAAAAATTTATGGGAATTAATTAAGTGGCTATCTAAATATTATAATTGCCCAATTGGAGTTGCTGCAAAAGCAGTCCTACCCAATAATCTTTCCACAAAGTATGAATTAAAAACCCAATTATATGTTAAGGCAATTAATCAAGATAAATTAGTTTTAAATCATGCTAAAACACAAAAATCTGTTTACACTTATCTTCAATCTATACAATCGCTAATACCAGTCAATTCTTTGAAAGACCATTGCTCTAATCCAAATGATATCTGTAAGCAATTACATTCAAAAGGATTTGTAGAGTTAGTTAATCAACCCGTTCTACCAAATCTTTCTGGAATATCTTTTGACCCGATACATAAGGACATTCAGTTTACAAAAGATCAAAGTTCAGCTTTAAAAAATATTTTTTCTGCTATTAATAGCAATATGTTTCAATCATTTCTATTGCATGGTGTAACAGGTAGCGGGAAAACAGAAATATATATAGAAGCTGCCCGTCACGTTGTAAGTAAAAATAAAACAGTTATTATTTTGTTGCCTGAAATTGCACTTACACCTCAGATAGCTGGGAGATTCAAAGCAGTGTTTGGAGAAAGCGTAGCTCTGTGGCATTCTAAATTAAGTCAATCTGCTCGCGCCTGGACATGGAAGAAAATTTGTTTGGGTGAATATAAAGTTGTTATAGGAGCACGTTCATCAATTTTTTCTCCATTAAAAAATTTAGGTTTAGTTATTGTTGATGAAGAACAGGAAGATTCTTATAAACAAGACTCACCAGCGCCGCGCTATCATGCTAGAGATGTTGCATTAATTAGAGGAAAGATTAATAAAGCTACAGTCTTATTAGCTAGCGCAACTCCGAGTTTAGAATCTTATTACAACTCAACAATAAAAAAAATTAAATACATTAATTTGCCTGAGAGATTTAGTGGTGCATATCCAAAAGTACATATTGTCGATATGATCAATGAATCAAAGGAATCAAATAAATATGGAGAAATCTTTTCAAGATTATTGCTTGAAAAAATGAAAGATAGATTGTCAAATGGCCAACAGATTATTCTCTTACATAATAGGCGTGGATTTGCTCCGGCAATACGATGTGATGATTGTGGAGAAATTTATTTGTGTAATCATTGTAAGGTGTCACTAACATATCACAGATTAGGCAAATTTCTCCAATGTCACTTTTGTAATCAAATAAAGAATAAATTGCCAGAAATATGTGGGGAATGTAATAGTTATAATATCCGATTATCTGGTACGGGTACTCAAAAAATTGAAGATTTATTGAGTAACGAATTTCCGAACGCATCTATTGCAAGACTAGATACAGATGTGGCTAAATCAGGGGAAAATATCACTAAAATACTTCAAAATTTTTCTAATAAAAAAATTGATATATTATTAGGGACTCAAATGATTGCAAAAGGTTTGGATTTTGCTAATGCTACACTGGTTGGAATTATTAATGCGGATACAGGGCTTTACTTACCAGATTATAGAGCGGGTGAAAAAGTGTTTCAACTTATTTATCAATCTGCTGGGAGAGCAGGTAGAGGGGACAGCCCTGGAGAGGTAGTTATCCAATCTTACAATCCAGATAACACTGTAATTAAGTCAGCGGCACAACTTAATTTGAAAAAATATTATGATATTTGTTTGAATGAAAGAAAATCTCTGGATTATCCACCCTTTAGTTGGATAGTGAAATTTGAAGTTAGAGGCGCCAAAAAAGATAGTGTTGAAAATTCAATAAAAATTATTAGTGATGGTATTAAGGATATGCCAAAAGGAATTGAAAAACTTGGACCTTCATACTGTTATCGTGAAAAATTGAAGGATCAATATAGAATGCAAATTGTTTTCAAATCGAAGAAGGAATTTGATCCTGTTGGGTCTAGACTGCATAAATTTTATAATTCTCTTATTATAAATTCAAAGATCAATGCTTCTAGCAATCCTCGACTTATTGTTGATGTAAATCCAACCTCTCTATTATGATAAAAAAAATTATAATTATTTATTTATTCGTTTTTGTGATTTTTGCACAATCTTCATTTCAAGGCTTGGACACATGGGTTCAAGCAAACTCTGTTAGTCTTTCTGGAAGTGGATATATTATGCCTTTTAGAAATGATTTTCGTAATGCAGCTATGTTAGTTGATTCTAATAGATTTTTCAGTGCTGATGCAGTGAGCTATCCAGCCGGTATAAGTGGGCAATCATTAAGAGTTAATTCAAAAATAAAGGGACATTTTTTAGGTTTTAAAATAAGTCGTACAGGTTACGGAATTTTCTCACAGCGGAATATGGAAAACCAGAAAACCGGTGAATATTCTGCAAGTGATGTTCATTTTCAAATTGGATATGCAAAAGCAACGCAGAGTGGTAAAATAATTGTTGGCGCAAATAGCGGGCTGTTTATCAGTAATATTCAATCTTATAATGCTAAAGCCATTACACTATCACCTGCCGTAATATTTAATTCAAGAATAGCCAAATTAGGATTATCATTTCATAATTATGGGAAGTTGTATAGATCCTATACTAATAATAAAGAAAATCTTCCAACTGTTCGAGTAGTTTCGATTTCAAGAAATTTACCAAATACTGGATTAGAACTTGAAGTTGATCATATTTTTTTATCTCAAGTAAATAAAGAAATCGTTAGAATATCAGGATTACTGGAACTCAAAAGCGGATTATTTATTAAAAGTGGACTATCATCAAATAGATTTGATCAGCAGATTGATAATCCAACTATTAGGAATCTTATTTCTGATCTTGGTTTTGGAATTGCCTATGCTACAGATGATTTTATTATTGATTTAGGAACTTATTCATATGGCCCGGGAGGTCATATAATTGGTTTTGGAATATCTTCAAAGTTTTAATCAATTATATTAACTTATTTAATATAATCATCACTATTTAATTTAATTTATTTAGTAATAATTGAAATTTATTAAAGTATTTAATTGATAAAGAATAAAAGCAATATGATTGACAAAATTGATATACAAATATTAGAAATCCTTCAAAATGATGGGCGTACAAGCGCTAGTGATATTGCTAAAGCAGTAAAACTATCTGTTCCGGCTGTAGGAGAAAGAATTAAAAAGCTTTCTGAAAAAGATTTTATTAAGAAACATACTACTATTTTAGGTCATAAAGAGGCTGGGTTAGATTTAACTGCATATGTCTTCATTGTAAGTGAACACTCTGATCACTATGATAAATTTGTGACAAAGACCAATGATTGTAAAGCTGTAATGGAGTGCCATTCGATAACGGGTGGAGGATCACATATATTAAAAATTCGTGTAAAAAATTCACAGGCTTTAGAAGATTTATTATATGAAATACAAAATTGGCCAGGAGTTTCTAGAACACAATCAAATGTGGTTTTATCAACATACAAAGAATCAACCGATATCGATTTAAATATTTTATATGAATTAATAAATGAAATATAGAATCACACCGTTATTTGAATGAGATCTATTTCTTTATAAAAGATATTATATAGATGCATGTATTCTCTCCACTTGTGCATCGATTTAAACAATGAAGGAGTTATTAAGCTCCTTCATTGTTTACGTTATTAATAACTAACTGAGGTCACCCACTAAGGAATGTGTATACATTCTTCAATTGGCATAATAAATAATTGTTTTTCAATTGATAATTAATTTTATATTTAAGTATCAAATACCTTAATTATTTAGGTTTTTTAATTAAATAACATAAATATAATAATTAAATTTGGAGATTCAATTAATGTCTGAAATGAATATATTAGAGTATATATGGTTAGATGGATACCAACCTGAACCATCTTTAAGAAGTAAAATAAAAGTAACAAATGAAGAGACCCCTCCAGATTGGGCATTTGATGGTTCATCAACTCAGCAAGCAGAAGGTGGAAGTTCAGATTGCTTATTATTACCTGTTCAATCCTATGATGGCCCTTTATTTGCTGATAGTCTTATTATGTGTGAAGTTCAAACAGGGGGACACAAAACCCATGATTCGAACATGCGATCAGCTGCAGCTAAAATTGTAACAGATGAATGGTGGTTTGGTTTTGAACAAGAGTATTTTTTTACTGATGAAAATGGAGAACCATTGGGTTGGGAAAATGGAGAACCAAGACCTCAGGGTGATTATTACTGTGGTGTAGGTGCAGGAAATGTTGAAGGACGAGAAATATCCGAATTGCATTTAGAAGCATGTCTTGAAGCTGGGATTGAATTAACAGGGACAAATGCTGAAGTGGCACTTGGTCAGTGGGAATACCAATGTTTTGGTAAAGGTATAAAAGCTGCTGATGATTTGTGGGTTAGTAGGTACTTATTATATAAAATTGCCGAAGATTATGGTGTAGGTGTGAACATTCATCCTAAACCTAAAAAAGGTGATTGGAATGGATCAGGTATGCATACAAATTTTTCAAATGAAGAAATGCGTACAAATGGAACTGAGAAACTTTATACTTCATTGTGCGAAAAATTGGGAAAAGCTCATCAAGATGCAATCACATCTTATGGCTCAGATAATGATATGAGACTTACTGGTCTTCATGAAACACAAAGCATCGATAAATTCTCCTATGGTGTAAGTGATAGAGGAGCAAGTATTCGAATCCCTATATATACAGTAGAACATGATTGGAATGGTTATCTAGAAGACCGACGACCAGCTTCAAATGCAGATCCATACAAAATACTTAGCCATATTGTTGGTACACTATCTTAATAAACTAAATTATTGTAGTTATTAGTTAATCATTGTTTAGTTCATTTTGAAAAGAACTAAACAATGTAAATATCTATTTAGTTCATGTACAATATTTGTGGACAATATTGTTATTAATTCAATTAATTTATCCACTCAATCAAAACAAAATAATGAGAAGCTATAGAGTATTATTAATATCTGTATTTATTTTTTCTTCGTGTGAAGAAATAGAAAAGTCACCAAAGTCCACATGGGATATTGTTCAAGAAAAAATAATAACACCCAGTTGTTCGAATTGTCATGTTACGGGTTCAATGATGACTAAACAATCGGGTCTCGATTTAAGTCAGGATGATTCCTATAGTCAATTAGTGGGCGTACCTCCAAAAAATATATCAGCAAAAAATGATGGGCTAGTTATTATTAGTAATGAAGGTGGAATGAAAGGGCTAAACAAAAGTTATTTATGGGAAAAAATAAATGCATATGATAGAGAACACTTTTTAAGCGACCATCCAGATTATGGACAAATGATGCCACCGGGACAAAATTATTTAACTGATGGACAATTGCAATTTGTAAGATCATGGATTGAAGCTGGAGCTCCTGAATCAGGGATTGTCTCAGAAGAACAATTGTTACTCGATTCAAATAAATATACCCCTCCTGAATTTACTCCTCTAGAGCCTCCCAAAAACGGAATTCAATTGCATATCAAGCCATTTGAAGTTCAGCCAAATTTTGAAAGAGAGTTTTTTCAATATACTAAATTGAATATTTCTGAAGATATTTATGCTAATAGAATACAGATTGAAATGCGTTCTGGCAGTCACCATTTCATTCTATATTCATTCAATGATGGCATGGGCTCATCTAATTTACCAGAATTTGATGTTCCACGAGAGTTAAGGTTTGATGATGGTTCATATAATATTAAAACACTTAGAACAATGCAATATCATGATTTTTTTAGTGGAACTCAATGGCCTAGAATGGACTATAAACTTCCTCCTGGTGTGGCTTTTAAATTAGATTCACAATTTAATCTAGATCAAAATAGTCATTATGTCAATCGCACGGATTCATTGATGATTGGTGAAGTCTACACAAATATTCATACAGTTGATAAATCTGAAGTTCTCCATGAAGCAAAAATATTAAACTGGGCCAATCAGCAAATATTATTACCTGCCCAAAAGATCACTACATTGAATAAAGTGTTTATGGTTAATAAACCTATAAATATTGGACAGTTATTTTCTCATGCTCATGAAAAAATGACGGAATTTTCCGTAATTATAAAAGGTGGGAATCGTGATGGAGAATTGGTTTATTGGACAGATAATTGGCAACATCCTCCTATTATGAGCTATGATCCTCCAATCAAACTAAATGCTGGAGAAGGGTTACAATTGATTACAACCTATGATAACCCTTTAAATAGAACTGTTACATTTGGATTTCTATCAACAGATGAAATGATGATATTATTTGGATGGTACTACGAATAAATAAATCATGAATCAAATTCTAAATCGAATAAAATATTCGATAATTTTATTATTTATCTTATTTGCTACTTTACTTTATGCTCAGAATAAATACCCAATTATTCTTGTACATGGTTTTATGGGTTGGGGTCGAGAAGAAATGGGATCATATAGATATTGGGGTGGTAAGAATGATATTGAACAAAAGCTTAAAGATAGGGGTTATCAAGTCTATACAGCTAACGTTGGCCCTTTATCGTCTAATTGGGATCGGGCTATAGAATTGTATTATCAAATAAAAGGAGGAGCAGTTGATTATGGGAAAGGACACTCTCAATTATTTGGCACAATTCAAAAACCAAAGGGTAAAGTTTATAAAGGATTATATCCTAAATGGGATAAAAACCATCCAGTGCATTTGGTTGGCCACAGTCTAGGTGGGCAAACCATTCGAATGTTGGACTATTTGTTAAAAACATCTATCCTTGATTCATTAAATATAAATGAAAAAAGTGATTTATTAGGGAATATTCATATAGGATGGATTAAATCAATTACTTCTATTTCAACTCCACATAATGGAACAACGCTTTCAGATATTGTAACTACTGGCATTCCTTTTCTACAAGATTTTATTGCATTAGGATCAGTTGTAGGAAGTACATTTTATAATTTTGATTTAGAACAATGGGGTTTTAAAAGAAAGGAAGAGGAATCATTTAGGTCATATTTTGGTCGTATGCAAAAGCATCCAGCATGGGGAACCAAAAATATTGTTTCATGGGATGTTAGCGTTCAAGGAGCAAGGCAATTAAATACACTATGTATAGCAAACCCCAATATATATTACTTTTCTTTTGTTACTAGTAATACAGTTTATGATTCTACTTCTGGAAGACATGTCCCCAATAAATCAATGTCATATATTATACGAGCTAATGCTAGATTAATGGGGATGAAAAAAGCATATTATAATGATGGATCTGAAACAGATTCCTCATGGTTTGAAAATGATGGGATAGTTAATAAAATATCGATGTATGGTCCCACAACCGGATTAAATGGACCGGACCCCATATCAGATTATAGAGAAGGGGAATTATTAATAAGTGGACAATGGTATGTTATGGGTGAATTTCAATCAGATCACAGAAGATTTGTCGGTCATAGTATAAATAAAACAGAATTTGATACATTAATGATAGTATATAATAAACACGCAGATCTTCTTTGGAGCCTGCCACAATAAGATATCAAATATGATTGGTATTAAAGAATTCAATAAAATGGATTTAAGAGTTGGTACAATTGAACAAGCGGAAAAATTCTCAGGTGCAAAACACCCAGCCTATAAGTTATATATTAATTT
>NZWI01000007.1 GCA_002701875.1 Fidelibacterota bacterium | reverse complement strand
TCTGATTGGAGCTGATATTTCATTTAACTTTTATTTTTTGTATCAATGTAAACCATATTAAATATAACCATTGAAATTTATTTCATTATATAATAAAACAATAAAAAAAATAAATATGTTCCAATTACTATATAATCGTTGAAATTTATTAATGTTATCAATTCAATAATGACTTCAAAATTTTTAATGATTTAATATTTTTTAATTCTGAAAAATGAATATTTAAGCACGTGTTTAAATACTCGCTAATAATTTTTCTATCGTTCTTAACAAGTTTTATTTTTTTATGTATACCCATTTCACCATTTTCAAAATAATCAAATATTTTTTTTGTATTAGGAGTACCATAAGGATTAGGTAAGGGTATAAAATCTAATTCAGATTGATGAAAATCCGGTTTGAATCCTAACTGAGTTAGCAATTGATATTGGTAATACCAAAATACCAAGTTTAATTCTGTGGCTTCTTTCTCAACGGTTTCTAATGCTTCCAATAAAATAATAAATAAATCGATATGTGTATCATTTTCTGAAATACATTTATCAGTTAATTCAATCATGGCCATGGTGTATGCTATTTTTTTCAAATCATATGGAATAGCCTTCCAATATTTTGAAAAAGAAATTTTAGAAATAGTTTGAAGATCTCTATTATCTTTATAATAAAAAACTATTTCAATACAATTACCAGGTTGAAAATATGCAGTTTTAGATGATTTTTTACTATGTGCCCCATGAACAATAAAGCTGGTTTTACCCATGCTTTTCACAAAACACCGGCAAATAATGCTACTTTCTCCATAGGGAAATCTCTTAAGTACAATAGCATCCGATTCAATGATCATTTATTAAAGTATTTATGTAATGCTTAGCTTAATAAGCTTTTGCAAAAATAACTTCATGTTTTGCTTCCTTGCCTGAATAAATACACTTTAACCCATTGGGTTTTTCATCAATTGGAATAACTCTAATCGTTGCTTTTGTATCGTTCTTTATTGCGGTTTCTGTTTCTTCCGTACCATCCCACCCGCATTTTATAAATCCGCCTTTACTCGAAATAATATCTTTGAATTCATTGTAAGATGAAACAGTGTGTGTATTAGAATCCCTAAAATTTTTTGCTTTTTCAAAAAGATTGGTTTGAATATCATCTAATAAAGATGAAACGGTTTCTACTATAGACTCTTTTTGAACCGCCTCTTTTTCAGAATAATCTCTTCTTGCTACTACTACACTATTGTTTTCAATATCTTTTGGTCCTACTTCCAAACGTAGAGGGACTCCTTTCATTTCCCACTCATTAAATTTAAACCCAGGGCTACCTTTTCGCCAATCTTCATGGATACGTATGCCTTTCATTTTGAGAGATGGTATAATTTGATTTAGATAATCTTTCACAGACTGTTCGTCTTTTTTATCTCTATAAATGGGAATTATGACTACTTGATAAGGCGCAATTTTTGGAGGGAGTATAAGGCCTTTGTCATCACCATGAGTCATAATTACACCGCCAACCAATCTTGTACTAATTCCCCAGCTAGTTGCATAAACCATTTCTTCAATATTATCCTGATTTTGAAATGTCACATCAAATGCTTTTGCAAAATTTTGTCCTAAATTATGCGAAGTTCCTGCCTGTAAAGCTCTTTTATCACCCATCATTGCCTCTATACAATAAGTAAGGTCTGCACCTGCAAATTTTTCTGATTCAGATTTGAGCCCCGTATAAACCGGCATTGCAAGATACTCTTCTGCTAAGCGACGATATAATTCTAAAATCAATAATGTTTCTTCTTGAGCTTCTTTTGCACTTGCATGAGCTGTGTGCCCCTCTTGCCATAAAAATTCAGTTGTTCTTAAAAAAAGACGCGTCCGCATTTCCCACCTTACTACATTAGCCCACTGGTTGATAAGCAAAGGAAGATCTCTATAAGATTGTATCCATTTTTTATACATTGACCAAATAACTGTTTCTGATGTTGGACGCACTATTACTTCTTCTTCTAGTTTTGATTCAGGATCTACAACTATTCCTTGCTCAACATCTGATTTTAAACGGGTATGGGTAACTATTGCACATTCTTTTGCAAAACCTTCAACATGTTCTGCTTCTTTTGCTAAGAAAGATTTAGGTATAAATAATGGAAAATATGCATTTACGTGGCCATTTTCTTTTATCATCATGTCAAATGAATCTTTGATTAACTCCCAAAGTGCAAAACCATATGGGCGAATCACCATAGTGCCCTTTACAGGACCATAATCTGCTAATTCCGCTTTAGTAACTACATCGGTATACCATGTAGCATAATCTTTCGATTGGGGTGTAACACCTTTAGACATAATGTTTCTCTTATAATTCCTTTTGAGAAATTACCGGCTTCCTAATGCCCTTACAACGCCATTTTTAATTTGAATTTATTGAGGATGATAGTATTCCTTGATTAGTTTCCAAGCTAAAGAATTAAACTAGGACAACAGTATGAAGAAAAAATATTTCCTTTTATGTATCAATATAATTCTAATCATTACTGGTTGTGAATCCAAATACGCAGATATGGTTATTCACAACGGTACAATTTATACTATGAGTGATTATAATCCCATCGCTGAAACTGTTATTGTTAAAGATGGAAAGATTATGAATGTAGGAAATCAAATTAATTATCGTTCATATATTGGTGAGAAAACTAAAATATTAGACTTAAATGGGGCCACTATGATACCTGGTTTTATTGAAGGCCATGGACATTTTATGGGTTTAGGATACGCCAAAATGCGGTTAGATCTGTCCGTTGTAGAAAGTTATGATGAATTAGTAGACATGGTAGCAGAAGCAGTAGAAAAAGCCCCTCCGGGTGAATGGATTCTAGGACGCGGTTGGCATCAAAGTAAATGGCTCCCTACTCCGTCCCCATTAGTGAAAGGATTCCAAACTCATGATAAGTTAAGCACAGTTTCACCGAATAATCCTGTATGGCTTACCCATGCAAGTGGACATGCGGGCTTTGCAAATGCAAAAGCAATGGAAATAGGAGGAATTACAGCTGAATCAGAATTTGGATTTGGCGGAGAAATCATTAAAAATTTACGCAATCAGCCCACAGGTATATTCAATGAAAGAGCACAAAACCTTATAAGTAAGCATGTAGAAAGCCCAAGTTATGATGCTGGATCAAAATCAGATTCAAATACTGATCAACAGGATTCTAATTTGGCACTTGAACTAGCAGTTAAAGAATGCTTAGAAAACGGTATTACATCCTTCCATGATGCTGGAGCTGGAAAAGAATCAATCCAAACTTTTCGTGATGGTATAAATTCAAATAAATTAAAGATACGTCTATATGTTATGCTGACTAGTAGAGATCCTAAATTATTAGAAGAGTGGTATAAAAGTGGTCCAGAAATTGGAACGGGTAATGATTATCTTACTATTCGTTCCATTAAGCTAAATGCTGATGGAGCGCTTGGGTCAAGGGGAGCATGGTTATTAAATGAATACACAGATCGACCTGGGCATTTTGGGATGGCAACTCAATCAATAGATTATGTTTATGAAGTATCAAAAAATGGCTTAAAACATGGTTTTCAAGTAAATGCACATGCCATTGGTGATAGAGCAAACAGAGAAATTCTGAATCAATATCAAAAAGTTTTCAATGAAAATCCTAAAAAAACTAATGACCTACGTTGGAGAATAGAGCATGCTCAGCATATCGACCCTGAAGACATCCCAAGGTTTGGTGAATTGGGCGTTATACCATCAATTCAGGGCATACACATGTCATCCGATCGTCCTTGGGCTATTAATAGGCTTGGGGAAAAAAGAATTGTCGAAAGTGCTTATGTTTGGCGTGACTTAATTGACCATGGAGCTATAATCGTTAATGGAACTGATGTCCCAGTAGAACCGATTGATCCATTAGCATCATTCTATGCAAGTGTGACTCGTAAAACACTAAAAGGAGTTCCAAAGAATGGATATGAACCCAAACAAAAAATGACAAGATTGGAGGCACTTAAAAGTTATACAATTAATGCTGCTTATGCTGCATTTGAAGAAAAGATAAAAGGTTCAATAGAAATTGGTAAATATGCAGATTTTACTGTGTTATCAAAAAATATAATTACCGTCCCGGAGAATCAATTATTAAATACAAAAGTCTTGTACACTATTATAAATGGAAAAATTGAATATAAAAATTGATTAGCGCAAATTCAGATAAACTTGTACGATCTTTGCACCAAAAAAAGTATCGCATTAAAAATAATAAATTCATTCTTGAGGGCATTAGAACAATTGATTGTGCTATTAATAATGCTACAAGTTTTTCATTCATTATATATACGAAGAGATTTTCAAATCAAAATCCTGAATTAATTTCAAAAATAAACTGTAAAAGCACTGAAATAGTTTCTGAAATGGAAATGGGAAAACTATCTCCTTCAAAGTCACCATCGGGTATTTTAGCAATTGCTAATATGATTGATTATGGTCAATTCAATAATGATAGCAATGTTGTTTTTTTAGACGAGATTTCTGACCCTGGTAATATGGGTACAATAATAAGGACAGCGGTATGGTTTGGAATTTATCAAATCGTATTATCTCCTGGATGCATTGACCCATATAACCCTAAAGTCGTTCGTAGTGCGATGGGAAGCCATTTTTCTCTTGGTTGGATTGGTGAGAAAGAAATATCCTCTTTAAATAATTATGTATTAATTGGTGCGGATCAAAATAGCAAAAATAAACAATTAGATAAATTAATTGATAAATGGGCTCTTGTAATGGGCAGTGAATCCCACGGTATTTCAAAAAACACTCGTTTATATCTTGATCAGACCATTGGAATTACTAAAATAGGAGCTGGAGAATCATTAAATATTGGCGTTGCGATGGGTATTTTACTTCATAAAATGACAAAATAATGCTTTGTTTCACCATTGCTCTATAAAGTGGTAATTTCTCCTATTATGAAAAAAATGGATTTAGAACCTTATGAACCGGACCCTCTCAGTTCCGTTCGCATTTTGGATCGTTTTATTATCGGTTTTTTCTGCACTAATTATTGCCTCGATTTTTAGCGCATTGGATCCGTCTATCCTTGACGGATCTACACCAGGACTTTCAACATATATCTCAATGTTTGTTGGTCAGGCTTTCTTGATTGTACCTCTCTTGATTTTTTTGAATCACAAACAACTTTCAATTATTGAATCTCTCCGCTTAAATACTATTTCAAAACAAGTTATAATAGCTACAATACTGTTTTCAATCGGTGCCATGATAATTGCAGATGAAATAAACATATTAGTTGATATGGTCATACCTGCACCAGATTCTTTTCTCCAATTAGAGGCTCTACTTACACCCGATAATCCTATATCTATGTTTTTACTTATAATCACCATTGTACTACTAGCCCCGATTGGAGAAGAACTGTTATTTAGGGGATTCTTACAAAAATATTTGGAGATTGCTTGGGGAGATATAACTAAAGCTATACTTTTATCTAGTTTATTTTTTGCGGCAATACATTTTAATCCATATTGGTTGATTCAAATATACTTATTGGGTGTTTTATTAGGATATATTGCTTGGCAAACTCAGTCGGTTGTTTCATCAATAATTTTTCATGTAATTATTAATGCTTCTTCTCTTCTATTTACATTTTTAGGCGAATCAGCAGAATCAGCATTAATATGGCGAGGGCATATAAACCCTATTATTTTGTTATTAGGTACCTATTTGTTTTGGATTGGTTTAAAACAAATGAAAATTGTTAGGGTAGTGTAATATGAAAAAAGAATTGTTTAGCAATGAGATAACTATTCTCAGAGATACTTTTAGACGGTTGCTCAGACGCCGAGCTAAAACAAATATTATCAAACTAATTGATAAAACTCACCCAGCAGATTTGGCATTACTTTTCCGTTATTTTAATGAAAATGAGCAGGATGAAATTTTTAATGACTTAAAGCCATCAGCAGATACAGCTGAATTTTTGAATGAACTTGATGAGTCAATATCTATTCGTCTATTAGAAAACGAATCTCCTGAAAGGATTGCACAAATTCTTGAATATGCTAGTTCTAATGAACAAGCACATTTAATGGGTTTAGTGGATGATAAATATGCCTCCTCAGTAATTGATCTTCTTAAGGCTGAAAAACAAGAAGAATTAGAAGAAATGATGGCCTACCCTGAAGATAGTGCTGGAATACTAATGTATACAGATGTGTTTACTCTTCATGAAGATACAAAGGCTAAAGATGCAATTTATGCTCTTCAAGACCAGGAAGATGCGGAGATGGTATTTTATCTTTATACTTTAGATGATGATGGTCGATTAACTGGGGTTATTTCTTTGCGTGATCTAGTTACGACCTCTGGAGATACAATGCTTAAAGATATCATGTCTAAGCAAATTCATGTTGTTCGCCCTGAAACAGATCAAGAAGAAGTTGCTCGAATTGTTTCACAATATAATTTTTTAGCAGTACCAGTTGTTGATTCTGATGACCATCTATTAGGTATTGTAACGGTTGAAGATGTAGTGGATATAATCCGAGAAGAAGCAACTGAAGACTTCTTACAAATGGTGGGTGCAGGAAAAGATCGAGAAATTCTTCTTAAATCATCATGGGAAAACGCTCGTATGCGAGTGCCATGGTTATTTGCAAGTTGGGTTGGCGGTATTTTAGCCGTATTTATTATTGGTGTTTTTGATAATGTATTACAAAGTACTATTGCACTAGCCGCATTTATTCCAGTAATTATGGGTATGGGAGGAAATATTGGCACGCAATCTTCGACTATGATCGTAAGGGGATTAGCGACTGGAAGAGTAAGTATAGAAAACTCGGTTAAAATTTTATTTAAAGAAATTCGTGTAGGGTTACTATTAGGAATCTTATATGGGTTATTATTGGGTCTTTTTGCAATTTTTCAATTTATTGATGCTTCTCCAATGATTGGTATTGTAGTTGGGTTAAGTATTTGTATTTCTATGATCATCGCAGCAACTATTGGCTCTTTAGTCCCATTAATTCTAAACCGATTTGAAATTGATCCAGCAATTGCAACAGGTCCTTTTGTTACCACTGCAATTGATATTATAGGCGTAGCTTTTTATTTCATTGTTGCAGGTGTATTTCTTTAAACAGGTTAGGGATAATATATTTTGAAAATAAAATCATTTTTCACTTCTCATGGAAAACAAATTGTAATATTAATAACGATTACAATCATAGTGCTTATTGCATTAAAATATGAAATTGATACCAAAGTTGTTGTTTTTGGTACTGTTATCTTAGGGGTATTTACCCAAGCATTTGCTGGTGTAGCTGCATTAATTGCTACATTACCACTTATTGGTCCACTAATTGTTAAAATATTTACTATCCCAATTTTTTGGGTTCTGAATTCTATGGGATATTTTGTAGGGGCAGTTGCTGTAAAAAAAGGTTATGGTAGTGAATTTACAAAGTCACGTGTTCTCACGTTCGTTTTATTAGTTGGTATAATATTAGGTTATATCATAGGTCACCTTGTACCACTGCGTTGATATATATTATTTAATATTATGAATATTCTTATCCTGCACGGTCCAAACCTTAATCTTATTGGTAATATTTCTGCTGATTTGGGCAAACGAATTACACTTGATAAAATTAACACAAAAATAAGGCGTCATGTTCGAAATACAGAAACTGAGTTAAAAGTATGTCAAACTCACAAAGTGTATCAGGCAATTAACTTTATTCAACGAAATAGGAATTGGGCCGATAGCCTTTTATTTGCACCTATGTCCTGGGCTCAATATGAATATTCAATTAGTGAATCAATTAGTATCTCTGGAATTAAAACTGTACAGCTATTATTTAATGATGGTTATCAACAAATAAATGAAAAAGATTCAATATTTAGTAAAATAGCAACTAAAACAATAATAGGTAAGCCGGATAGCGTATACATAGATGGTATCAAATTTCTACAAAATCTTACCTGATTCATTGTTTAAATATTTAATTTTATTAGTTATTGTATTCTTAGGCTGTACTAAGCCTGTTCATAGTCCCCCAGATATTGAAGTCAATGAACCTGTTATCAAACCTAGTATAACATTTTCATCTGATAGTTTATATGCTACAGTTACTACCAATTTTTCTTTAACAGATTTTGATTTACTATCTTCAAGAGCACATCAACCTATAAAAATAGAATATTTAACTCGGTTAGCTTACCCTGGCTTACACGACTCCACCATAATTAATTATACGAATATTCTAAAAAATATAATTCCTTTTAATCAAAGAAGCAGGGATCTTCAAAACATTAAAAGTCAAGAAGGAGCTATAATTGCATATTATTCATTAGACACAACGTGGGTGTTTCCAAATATTCGTAATAAAATCAATACATTTAATAGCAAATTTCCTATTATGCCATTATTTGATAGAGATGGGGAAATTCCTGATTTCAATAAATTAATTCCTACTCTGAAATTGTTACTTCCTATCGAAAAATTAAATGTGCCAACTCGTGCATCACGATTGCCAAACGCTCCACGTGATTATCGATCAGGAATACATAGGGGCATTGATTTTTTTTCAAATTGGGGAACTGAGGTAAAATCAGTAGCAGATGGCATTGTGATTAGGTCAGATCTATTCTACAAGGAAATTCCCGCAGATTTTCGCGTGGATATGCTTAAGCAGGCTGCCAAATTAAAACGTACACCCTCTGATATTTTTAACGAGTTGCTACTTGGTCAAGCAATTATTATTGACCATGGTTTTGAACTTTTCCCCGGGTATAGATCAATAACTATTTATGCACATTTATCCTATATAGAAAAAAATATATATCCGGGTTCTAAAGTAGAAGCTGGGCAAATATTAGGTCGATCTGGGAATACAGGAACCCGACCTAGTACACTAGGAACTAAAGAAGAATCCCATTTGCACTGGGAATTGATTTTACAAGACGCTAAAGGAGAATACTATTTTGGTCAAGATATGGATTATGAATCACTATTATCATCCCTAAGCCAAATTTTTAACAATTAGGAGCGTGCTCGAGATAAGTTAGTTTTTATTGTCTTATCATCAGGTAATACTTGTCGTGCCAATTCATAACATTGAATCGCATTGGGTCGATCGCCAGATAAATAATAAACTGTACCAAAATAATCTAATATTAATCCCCATCTTCTTCGCACAGATTCCTCTTTATCTCCTAATTCATCTAATTCCTTAACAATAAATTTTTGAATTTTTAAGTTATTATATTGGCTATAATGCAACCCTGCTAAGGCCAACGCTTTTAAATCAATATCCTCACTCTTAGCATATGTAATCAATTTTTGTACTATTTCAGGGTCCAAAAACTCCATGCCCGGAGTTAAATATCGTTTAATAAAATAACTTAGATTTGAGAACTGACCCATAGAGTGAACCAAATCAGGCTGCAAAAGTAATTTTGCAGCATCATCTCCTAATGTTGATGCTGTTATTTTTAAGCGATTTGCGATTACAGGATTTTGTGGTTTTATAGGCCCATACCAATCGTCCACTATAGTTTGAAGTTTATTTTCCGAAATATCACTATGACACTGTATGCAGGATGATTCAAAGCCCTGCGAAGAATCATAAAGAGGGCGCGGAATTGAGATTGTATGATCCGATCGAGTATATTTGATTTCAGTTCCTATCGCACGTTGCTGTCTAAAGGGCATATGGCATGAAATACAGCTACTTCCT
>NZWI01000006.1 GCA_002701875.1 Fidelibacterota bacterium | reverse complement strand
TTTAAACATAAGATCGCGGAAAGATTCACTAAAAGTTTAGATTTTGAAAATATAAATATTAATGGAGTTCTAGCTACTGAATGGAGTTTAAAAAAAGAAAAATACTAAAATTTAAGGATTTTAAACCGATAATAAAATTTTTAAAAAAATTTACTTTAAGGAGTTTTAACAATAAAAAAAGTGAAATGAAACCAGTGATTAGAAATATATAAAAGACTAAATCAATCGAATGTAATAGTTCAATTGTCAAAAACTAGGCCAATTTCATGTTTGGATATACTTTAAAATCAATTGCAGTTTTTTTCCCATTATTTAAGTATAGTTCACCGAGATAAGCAACCATTGCTGCATTATCAGTGCAAAGTGATATTTCTGGAAAAATAACGTAAGTATTTGGAAGCAATTTTCTAATAATATTTCTTAAAAGTTCATTGGCAGCAACTCCTCCGGCTATAACACATGTATCGCAATTCATATTCTCTACCGCCAATTTTAATTTCGAAATCAAAACTTCAACAATAGCATACTGATAACTAGCAGCTATATCGCTAGTGTTTTTATTCTCCCCATCGTTCACATAATATAAAAGAGCAGTTTTTAAGCCGCTAAAACTAAATTCATAATTTTTTTGTTTCATAAGGGGTCTTGGAAATTTTATAGAGTCTTGGTCACCCATTTTTGCATTTCTTTCTATCTCTGGTCCACCTGGATATCCTAACCCTAAAATACGTGCACCTTTATCAAACGCCTCTCCTGCAGCATCATCTCTTGTCTCGCCAAGCAATTTATATTTCCCTAAACTTTCGACATGCCACAGTTGAGTATGCCCACCCGAAACCAAAAGACAAATAAATGGAAATTTTAAGTTTGGATCAGATAAAAAATTTGCAAAAATATGAGCTTCTAAATGATTTATTCCTATTATCGGAATATTTAGTCCTAAGGATAATCCCTTAGCAAAGCATACTCCAGATAACAAAGTTCCAGTTAAACCCGGGCCTTGAGTCACTGCAATTCCATCAATATCAGAAATAGATTTTTTTGAATCATTTAAAGTATCAAATACCATTTGATTTAATATTTTGTCATGCTCTCTTGATGCAATTTCCGGGACAACTCCACCATATTTTTTATGGATTTTTTGTGTACTAATAAAAGACGATAAGATCTTACCATCTTCAGAGATTGCGCTTGCTGTTTCATCGCATGATGTTTCAATACCTAGAACAATCAATCTTGTATCCTTGTTACGATTAACTCAATATTTCTCGGAGATAGATCCATCCATTTCATAACATTTTTCGGTACATTAACTTGTAGTTCATAAAACTGTTTTTGAGAATTCCAATTAATAAAATCTACACTGATTAAAATATCAGTTGGCAATAAACTTGCGATATAATCTGTCCCACCTACAACAGTTAATGATACAGTCTGGGGGCTGACAAACGCTTGCAGGGCATCACTTCCATTTGCAATTTGGACGGGAATTTCACTAATTATTCGTTCACTAATTGATTCAATTTTTCGGCTGTATAATACAGTTTTGGGGGTATACTCAATCAATTGATCTCTAATAGGACTTAATTGAATACTAATGGAGAAATCTTTAGTCAAGTTAATAAACGTATCAATTTCCGTTTTAACTGTATTAATAGCCTGAACAATATTTTTGGAGCCTGCAATTTTAATTTTTTCAGGATTGATAACTGGATCTCCGATAAAAGTATATCCTGGTGCAGGACGAAGAAAGATATCTGGAATTACATCAACTATCTTTTCTTTATATTCATCCAAGCTAATATGAATAGCATTCGGATAAACTATTTCTACATAATCTACTTCAAAATTTGAAGGTATCACTACTTTCTGAGGATATCTTTCAAAATAATCATTTAATATAAAATCATATTCCTCAGAAATACGTTCAAGATCTAAAACTAGTTTGAAATCAGAAATAAATTTCTTTAGAATTATTGTTTTAAATAGAGCTCTTCCTGCTCCTCTCAGGTTAACTTTTGCATACTTAGGTACTTCCTCTGTCAATGCATGACGAGCAGGAAGATTGCGAGCTTCAATTGGCATTTCAATTGTAAACAAATATTCATTTTCACTTACAACAAAAAGCCATAGCAACGTAGCTAGGACTATAGCTCCAAGTCTTATTCTTAACTTTTCCCATGATGGAAAGGATTTTAGACTGTTAATTTTTCAACCCCTCATCATTAATAATACTCAATAATCTATATATGCATCTTAATCTTCATTAATATCAGATGCTTGATCAAGATCTTCTATTGGAATTTCAATTTTTTCACCAACTGGTTCACTTTGATTATCTAAAAATTGTTTTACATTATCTTTTTCTGAGGATTTTTCTCCACTCAATTCTTCTACAAAAAGAATTACTTTTTTATCATCGGATTTAATTTCCATTACTACAGCGCTCATTTTATCACCAATTTTGTATTTTGAAGAAATAGATTTTTTATTTCTTTTTATTTGTCGGCTAAACGGAATTATTCCCTCAACGTCATGCTCAAGGCCAAGGATGATTCCTTTATCTAAAACACGAACTATTTCACCTTCAACTTTCTTACCAGACTGAAAAGTCTTCGATAATCCAGGCCACGGGTCATCTTCAATTTGTTTTATACCGAGTGATATTCTTCTACTTTCGCGAGAAACTTCAAGAATACGGACTTCAATCTCTTCATTCTTACCTAATATTTCTTTAGGATGACGAACAATTTTAGTCCAAGAGAGATCAGAAACATGAATTAAACCATCAATACCTTCCTCTAATTCAATAAAAGCTCCAAATTGAGTCAAGTTAATTACTTTTCCCTTAACAAGATTTCCTGGAATATATTTTTCTTCAATTTCATCCCAAGGATCTGGTTGCAGTTGTTTTGCTCCAAGACTTATTTTACGTTCATCTACATCAATAGCTAAAACCTTGGCGTCAATAATATCTCCTAAAGAATATAATTCTGAAGGATTTTTTATATGCTTGGTCCAAGACATCTCAGAAACATGAATTAAACCTTCAATACCCGGCTTAATCTCTATAAAGGCTCCATAATTTGTCATGCTAACTACCTTGCCAGATACTGAAGATCCCTCTGGATATTGACTCTGAATATTTTCCCATGGATGAGGTGTTAATTGTTTTAAACCTAGAGATACACGTTTTTTGTCTTGGTCAAAATCAATTATTTTTACCGTCAATGTATCATCCATATTAATGATTTCTGAAGGATGATTAATTCGTCCCCAACTCAAATCTGTTATATGTAATAGTCCATCAATACCACCAAGATCAACAAACACACCAAAATCTGTTATATTTTTAACTCTGCCATCTATAACACTACCAACTTCAAGTTTACTAAATAACTCGTCTCTCTGTTCAGCAAGAGTATCTTCAATAATCGCCTTATGTGAAACAACAACATTTTTACGCATTTCATTAAACTTAACAACTCGAAGATCTATCTCATTATTAATATATTGATCAAAATCTTTGACAGGCCGTATATCAATTTGCGATCCAGGCAAAAAAGCTTGAACTCCACCTAAATCAACTACCATTCCACCTTTAATTCGTCGAATAATTTTACCATTAATTATCTCACCAGTTTCATGAATATTTCGTAAATCTTTCCAACGATTTAAAAATTCAGCTTTTTCTTTTGATAAAACAGTTTTACCACTTTCATCTTCAATCTTTTCTAAGAAGACTTCTAACTTTTCACCGATATCAGGAAGATTATTTTCAGAAAATTCATTTCGGCTAATTATACCCTCTGACTTAAATCCTATATCAACTAGTACATCTTTTTCATTAATTCCAATAATTCGACCAGTTATAATTTCATTCTCGGTGATCTCTGTTAAACTAGATTTGTAGCGATTGTGAATTTCTTCAGATAATTCTACCGCCTCTTGATTCTCTTCTAATTCACCATATGTTACTTGACGAACGTTATTGAATAATTCTGCAGATAAATAGTCTAATTGAGGTTTCTCATATTTTTGATCTTTATTAATTTTTTCATTATTTTCTGTAGGCGTATTCTCAACCTTATCTACGCTGACTTCTAATTTATTATCATCAGAAGTCTGTTCTACAATTCGTTCTTGAACAACTTCACTCATATTTACTTTTTTTCCTTTGTTAATGTTTTAATTTTATTGACCATAAAGTCAACCTGCTCATCAATTGACATATTTGTCGTATCTACCTCAATCGCATCAATTGCCATAGACAGTGGTGAAACTTCTCTTTGAGAATCATACCTATCTCTATCATGAATCTCTTTAATTAATGAATCGATTGTTTTTTCTTCACCTAATATCTTCAAATCCAGCTGTCGCCTTTTTGCGCGCACTACCAGGTCAGCTACTACGAAAAACTTAACATCTGCATTTGGAAAAACAACTGTACCAATATCTCGACCTTCAACCACACAATTTTGGTCTTCAGCGATTTTCCGCTGGATTTTTACTAATGTTTTTCTAACAATTGAAAGTGCACTTACAGCGCTAACGTTTTTAGTCACATCAGATCGTCGAATTTCTTTAGATACATCTTCTCCATTAAGATAAAAAAAATATTCATCTTTATTTTTTTTTATATCTAATTGAAATCCTTTCAATAAAGAGTCCAAATGATGATTGGAATTAATTTTAACACTGTTTCTCAAAGTTAATAGTGTTACGCACCTGTACATAGCACCCGTATCTAGATATGTAAAGTCTAATTTTTCAGCTACTAATTTGGCTGATGTACTTTTCCCCGTCGCAGCAGGACCATCTATAGCAATTATCATTGTTTGATTTACTTTCTCAATGAGCCTAGAAATTTACAGTTTAATATAAGTTATTCCCAATCAATATCCCTTACACTGAGTTAGAGGATATAATACTAGTTAGAGACTCAAACTCAGATGGATTTAGATCTCTCCATTCCCCCAAAGCAATGTCACCCAATTCAATTGGGCCAAATTTAGTCCGTTGCAAACTAAATAACTCACGTTTCATTCTATACATCATACGACGTATTTCACGTTTTTTCCCTTGTAATAATCTTAAGTGAACAATTATTCTACCACGATCTTTTTTTTGCGATAAGATCTCTGCTCTACCCCACTCTTTTTGGCCAATATAAATTTTTGAAGCTAAACGTTTTTTTTCACCTTCAAGGAATATTTTATCAATTTCCAATTTGTAAACGCGTGGAATTTTATTTTTTGGATGCATAAGATAATTTGCCAAAAACCCATGATTAGTAAGTAACAATAGGCCTGAAGTATCTTTATCAAGTCTTCCAATCGGAAACAAACGTTCATCAGTTTGAACCAAATCCATTACTGTTTTTCTTTTTAAAGGATCTTTTACCGTTGTGATGAATCCAGTTGGCTTATTTAGCAACACAATGCGTTTATTTTCCTTAAGACTTATTATTTTCTCATCACATTTAACTTTATCCGAAATTGAAACTTGATAAGCTGGATTAGTTTCCACCATATCATTTACAGTTACTATTGCACTTTTAACTAAATTATCAGCTTCCCTCCTAGATGCGATTCCTGATAAAGAAATAAATTTATTTAAACGCATTGATCTGTTCAGTGAGGGCGGGTTGCTCTTCAAGAATCTCAGAAACTTCTTTAAGCTTTGGCAAATCAGATAACCTATTTAAACCGAAAACTTGTAGAAATTCATTGGTAGTAGCATATACCAAAGGCCTCCCAGGACTATTATCTCGACCTTTAATTTTTATCAATAGTTTAGTTAGTAAATTTTTTAACACTCCACTACAGTCAACACCTCTGATAGATTCAACATCAGGTTTACTTATGGGCTGCTTGTAAGAAATAATTGATAATGTTTCTAAAGCAGCTTGAGATAAATGAGATTGACTAGAATTATTTAATAATTTTCTAACATAGTAATCAAAATCGGCTTTTGTCCTAATTTGATAACCTCCATCAAGATTTAAAATTTCAATACTATGTCCTTGTTCGGAATATTTATTATTTAGTTTTATTACTTGAGATTCTAAATCAGGAGAATTAGAATTATTGTCAAAAATTAAATTTATTTTTTTTTGAGTTAAGGGTTCAGAGCTAGCAAAAAGTAGAGCTTCAATTATTTTTTCAAAATCCTTCACTTTATTATTAATTTTTTTCTAATCGGTGTATTTCTATACTATCAAATAATTGATTCTGGAAAACAGATATTTTACGTAATCTTATTAAATCTAATAAAGCAAGAAAAGAGATTATCATTTCTATTTTATCTTTACAATTTGACAGAAGCCTTTTGAAAGATAAAACACCATCTCCATCAAAAGATTGCAAAATGTGTTCTTTCTTATAATCTAAACTTATAGAATCTCGCTTAAGTTCATAAGATGTGATTACTGGCATTCGATCCATCGCTTCTTTAAAATATTTAGCTAAATCAAAAAGTGAAACTTCCTTAAAAGCCAATTCAAGATTATCAGTATCTTCAACTTTTTGAGCTAAACCTCGATGATGACGTGTACTTTGTTCATTCCATCTTTCTGATAACTCAATTGATATATCTTTATACTGTTGATATTCTAATAATTGTTCGACCAATTGCGTGCGAGGATCAATTAGTTCTCCATCTTCATCTAGAATTGGTCGTGGTAACAGCATTTTTGATTTAATTCTCATAAGTGTTGCAGCCATTAAAATAAATTCTCCAGCGATTGATAAATTCATGGATTTCATATCTTCAATAATTTGAAGATATTCTGATGTGATATTTGAGATTGGTATATCATAAATATCAATTTCATCTCTACGGATAAAATAAAGTAATAAATCAAGTGGACCCTCGAATTGGTCTATTTGAACTCTATATATCTGCGATTTCATAGTTTAAGCCCATAGCTTTCCTGGCATTACTGATATAAACTTCTGCTACTTCACTAGCTTTTTTAGCGCCATTTTTTAAATGATTAACTACAAAATCTTTGTGATTTTCTAAATAATTCCTCTTTTTTCTATAAGGTTCAAAATAAGTCCAAAAACACTCAAATAAATCATTCTTCACATCCCCATACCTCATCCCAGGTGATTTAAATCTATTAACTAAATTTTCTTTTTCTGATTCATTTAAGAATAATGAATATAGATGAAATAAAGCAGTATCAATATCCTTGGGTTGTTGGATATCTGTGGAGTCAGTAACAATTGACATGAATTTTTTACGAATATTTTTTTCTTCTCCAAAAATGGGGATGGTATTCCCATAAGATTTGCTCATCTTTTGCCCATCAATTCCAGGAATTAATTTTGTAGACTTATCAATGTCTGGCTCAGGTATGACAAAAACATCACCATAAACTTTATTAAATCTAAGCGCAATGTCTCTTGTAATCTCCAGATGTTGTTTCTGATCCTGGCCTACCGGTACAATTTCTCCTCCAAACAATAGAATATCTGATGCCATTAAAACAGGATAGGAATAAAGTCCCAAATTAGCTGTTAAACCTTTCGCCAATTTATTTTTATAAGAAGTTGAACGATCCAGCAACCCCAAATTAACAATATTTGACAGTAGCCAAGTACTTTCACAAACTTGTGGCACATCACTCTGGACCCAAAACGTTGATTTTTCTGGATCCAAACCTAATGATATAAAATCCATTGCTGCATTTAGTGTATTATTCGTTAAGCTAACTTTATCCTGGATTGTTGTTAAAGCATGATAATTAACAATAAAACAAAATAATTCATTCTCATTTTGATATCTGATCATTCGAGACATCATACCAAAATAGTTACCTAAATGAAGTTCTCCTGATGGCTGAATACCACTTAAGACTCTTTTCATTAGAATGACTCCATAAAAAGATATGGCCTCCAGGCACTTTGCTGATCATGAATAAACTTTTGGAAATAATGTATTTTATTTGGTTTCAAGGGTTTCTTATTTAAAGGCATTTTTGCCTCATCTGGTGTACGGCTCCCTTTTTTACGATTACACTTTTGGCAAGCGACTACTAAATTTTCCCAAGTATCTTCTCCCCCTCTATTTTTTGGCATTACGTGATCCATGGTTAATGGGCCTTTTCTTGAATCACAATATTGGCATTGATGATTATCTCGAACCAAAACATTGCGTCTTGTTAGTATTACATCCAATTTATGATACTTTACAAAGTTTCTAAGCTTAATAATGCTAGGCAATGATAATTTGGTTGATGGAGAATGAATTGAATCATTATAAGATTCTAATATTTCAACCTTTTCATTAAAGAAAAGGCATATAGCTCTTCTTGCCGTACAAATATCCATTGGTGCATAATTTGTATTTAATACCAATACAGAGCGATTTAAAATAGATCCGTTATTAATCATACGCGAGAATTTACGAACATCTTTTACATGGAGATATCAGTAAGTGATTCAATTTGTAAAATCCCATGTGACTCCAAATTGAATCATTCTCCCTATCTTTTGGTACATATGATTATTCTGTATCCATATTTTTTCATTCCCAAAAGCATTGAGCAAATTATTAATTTTATAATGAATCAAAACACCTGATATGTTTGCTGTTAATTCAAAATTAAGAATCAATTTATCATCAATTACCCAGTTTGGATTTGTATTTTCAAAAGGACTATGGTTAAAAGGATCAAATCCAAAAGAGGCAACTCTCCCATTTGTACCTGTAATCCAAAAATGGGGTCTTATATCCATATTATTATTAAATAATTTAAAGTTACCTTTAATTCCAAAAGCTGATATGGTTCCCAAACCACCACCAATGTATGATGTGTCTAATTGACTAATAATAAAAGAATATATATTCCAACTATTTGCAAAATTATAATTTATTTCTAAACCAATAAATTTAGATATCCTATTGGTTAAGCTATCAATAGCTTGATCGTTTATCTGATAAAATCCATTCGTACTAATTCTATCAGATTTAATGCCGAATTTTATTTTATTATTTTTCCAGTTTTCAAAATTACTGTTATCAATTTTTTGAATACTATTAGGGTGGACTGGCCTTGTTAATTCTTCTGATCCTAATTGAAAAAATCCTCGACCTATGTTTTTTTTATAGTTAATAGACCAAATGACAGAACTTGATTGATCTGGGTTTAATAATTGAAAACCAGCTAATATCGAAAAATCACCGTATGATTTAGAACCATAAAAAGTTGTCCAGTTAACTAAACGATTTAGATTTAGGATATTTATTTGTTGAGTATCATGGCGAATTCCAAAACTGGAATTGTTTTGGAATTCTAAATTGATAATAAATTGATTTCGATTAATATCATTATAACTAGAGTCAGTAACTGAACTATGATGGATTTTGCGATGTTGCAAGAACTGACCAAAGTATGAATCTATCTTAAATAAGGTGAATTGCTGTTGATATCGAAATCCAGCGCTTATTATATTGTCATTTTCAGCGCCATTGTAAAGAGAATCAGGTAAGCCACTTCTGGTAACATACCTTGCTACTGATGATTCGTATTTTTTATTTCCTCTCTTTACAGCATAATTAACTCTATATGAATGATGGATAGGAGATGATCCTCCTAAAGGATGTACGTAGTGACCTACATTACCACCATGGCTCCGTTTAAACCCTCTGATTTGAATCATTTCATTTTTTGATTCAAAATTTGCACCCAATTCCAATTGGTCATAAGAATAGTCTCCACGGTAATAGTCCGAATAGCTATTATTATTTGTTGAGTCAGGTAGTCCAGAAAAATCGGGCAATACATCCAACCTTTGACTAATAAAC
>NZWI01000005.1 GCA_002701875.1 Fidelibacterota bacterium | reverse complement strand
TCAACACTAACGCCTTCATTTGTTTGACCAAACTTTTCTCGATCTATAAATAATCTGCTATCTCCAGTGTTCTGCTTTGATGATTCTCCAGCAAAACATATCATCAAAATAACCAACCCAATTATAGAAATTGCGCCAATGTTTTTCTTTACATCCAAATTTATTTTTTTCATGATTTTAATACTCCGCCGTTAGGAGGCTATTTGATCCAATGGGATGTGGAACGCTTGACCCTTAAAATTACAAAACATTACACAACAATGTGTAATCACCTTTAATTTATTGGGTACACCCCCCCCTTTACCTGTTTTGAATTAAGTTTTTACGTTGAGAAAGTGAACGCGTATTAATAGGGGCTTTTCATACAACATCACCACACACAAATATTATTTAATGGTAGCACACGTAGTAGCATGATCTACTATAAAATAGCTATATTTGGGTGTAATTAGTCATCAAACGATGGTGGTTGCTATAAAGCAAAAAAGCTCATCTTCTCCTCGAGAGAACTAGAGCTTTTGATTGTCGGAGCGACAGGATTTGAACCTGCGACCCCCTGCACCCCATGCAGGTGCGCTACCGGGCTGCGCCACGCTCCGTTTAATTATTTAGATCATCAAGAACAGATTTTAATTCAGTGCGAATTTTGATAAGCAAATCTAGATTTACATCTTGTGGCTGATCATTTTCAATGTTAGATGATTTAGGAAGCTGATTTTCTCCAGATAAAATATTTCGAGCACCATCAATAGTAAATTTTTGATTATATAATAAATCCTTGATTTGAACAATTAAATCAATATCTTTTTGTTTATAAGTACGGTTACCAGCTTTGTTTTTTGTTGGCTTTAGTTGTTTAAACTCAGTTTCCCAATACCTGAGGACATATTGTTTTAACTCGGTAATCTTACTTACCTCGCCAATTGAATAATATAATTTTTTGATATTTTTTTGGGGGTTATCCATCTATTTTACTATTAAACTAATACTTTATATTAATTAACAAATATTCAACTGTCAATATATTTAGTAAAGATGAACAATTGGTTTATATCAACCGCTAATTTCTTCTTTCATTCAATAAATCATCTATTCGATTAAATGCTTCTATAAGTATTTTTTCCGAAGGAAGAAATACTACTCTAAAATGATTTTTTCCATATTGATTAGAGAATCCGGAACCATGAACAGTTAATACGTGTTTACTATGCAATAGATCAAGAACAAAATCTTTGTCTCTGTTATTCCAATGATTTTCGGTTAACTTAATAAACATATAGAATGCTCCTTGTGGCTTTTCAACAGATAAGCCTTCTATATCATTAATCAAGCTTACGCAAACATCATTTCTTTCTTTAAGAGTGGATAAATAATCATTCATCCAGGCATCGTCGTCATTTAGTCCAGCTAAATATCCATATTGAGCTGGAGTTGATGCACATAATCTTGATCTCAATAATCTCTCTAAACCATCTTTTATATTTGATAATTTATTTATTGGATCATGCAAAGCCATATAGCCAATACGCCATCCAGGCGCATAATATACTTTAGATACTCCATTTAATGTTATTACCGGAACATTGGAAGATACTGAAGCTGTGCTAATATGATTTCCATTAAAATTCAATCTATCATATATCTCATCAGAAATAATTGTACAATTTTCCCATCGTGATGCAAGTTCAACTATTTCTTCAATTTCCTGTTGGGTAATTACGTTTCCTGTTGGATTATTAGGATTTATTAATACTAATAATTTGACCTTATCGTTCATTTTAGCCTTGAGGTCATCAAAATCTATTTTCCAATTATTATCTGGGTCAAGTCGATATTCGACTGTTTTGCCCCCAAATAGCTGAGGATAGGCCATATATGGTGGATAGTGTGGGCCCGGCGCCAACACCTCATCACCAGGATCTAAAAAAGTTGCAAAAATAATTTGCAATGCTTCTGTCACCCCATGACAAACATATACATCATTGGGGTCACAGCTCCAACCTCCATTTAACTTATTTTGTTCATTATTAGATATTGCTTTTCTTAATTCTGGAATTCCATATGCAGGTGAATAACCATTCTTTTGATCAAGAAGAGCCTTTTGGTAGGCAGAAATCATATGATCAGGCGTTGGTAGTCCAGGATAAGCAAGAGGATCACCAATATTAAGTTTGATAATTTCGTGTCCTTCAGCTTCTAGAGCATTAGCAGGAACCACGACATCCCTAATTGCATACTCTATTTGGGAAGCTCTAGATGTTACTGGTATTTGCTTCGCCATTGTAAATATAAATTACAAATTATCGACGCTTAAAAGGTCGCTTCCCTCCATCACGTCTATTTCCATGCGAACCTCTGTTTTTTCTATCAGATCGTTCCCTTGGAGGTCTGTCAACCCAACCTTCAGGCTTTTCAAGTAATGCTTTACGACTAAAGTCTAAGCGACCTTGATCATCGACTTTTATCAATTTAACACGTATTGGATCGCCAGGTTTAACCACATCTTCAACTTTTTCTACTCTATTCCACTCTAATTCTGAAATATGAACCAGACCTTCTCGACCTGGAGCAAATTCAACAAAAGCTCCAAATGTCATTAAGCGTGTTACACTACCATCGAATTCCATGCCTACTTCAGGTTCAAGAGTTATGGCACGTACAATTTCAATCGCCTCTTCGCACCTTTTAAGGTCTAAACTCGCTGCAGTAACTATGCCATCATCATCAACATTAATATCACATTCTGTATCTGCAATAATTTTTTTAATTGTTTTTCCACCTGGACCAATTAAACCACCAATCTTTTCGGGGTTAATCTGTAATGATAATACTTTTGGAGCGTATTTTGACATTTCCATAGGCTCAGGAACTGCATTATACATTTCATCTAATATATGATTTCTACCAGCTTTTGCTTGAGTAAGAGCTTCTTCCATTAATTCAAATGAAATTCCATCTATTTTTAAATCTAATTGTATAGCAGAAATACCATCTCGAGTACCAGCTACTTTAAAGTCCATATCACCTAAGTGATCTTCAGCACCTAGAATGTCGCTTAGTATTGCATATCGATCTTCATCTTTAATAAGTCCCATTGCGATTCCAGCGACATGTCCTTTTGATGGTGCGCCTGCACTCATTAACGCTAAAGATCCACCACAAACAGACGCCATTGATGAAGAGCCATTAGATTCTGTGATTTCAGAAACCATTCTGATTGTATAAGGAAAATCTTCGTAATCTGGCAAAACTTGCTTTATAGCTCTTTCAGCCAAGTTACCATGCCCCACTTCCCTTCGACTTGTAAATCCAATTCTTCCTGTTTCACCTACGCAGTAAGGTGGAAAATTGTAATGTAAAAAGAATTTCTTCTTTTCGTCTAAATCCATACTATCAATTATTTGCTCATCTCTGGGAGTACCCATCGTTAAAACAACTATAGCTTGAGTTTCGCCACGCGTAAAAAGAGCTGAGCCGTGTGTTCTAGGCAAAAGTCCAGTTTCAATTGTTATTGGGCGAATATCAGTTGTTTTTCGACCATCGGAACGCTTTCCATCAGATAGTATTTGTTCACGGAAAGCAGTTTTCAATTGAGCATTAACAAAATTATTAACCATTTTTTCAGATTCTGGATGAGATTCTTCAAATGCGCTTACTGCTTCATCTTTTAAAGAAGAAATTGAATTTTCTCGATCAGCCTTATCTGCAATTTTAATTGCTTTGTCAATTTTGCTAGACACTAAATCTGAGACTGATTTTTCTAAATCATTATCAGATTCCTCTTCAATAACTTCTCGTTTATCAACACTAAAGTCTTTTGCTAATTTATTTTGCAAGTTGATTAGTTCTTTAATTGGTTCATGTGCAAATTTCATTGCATCCAAAAAGACTTCTTCAGTTATTAACTGAGCTTCACCTTCAACCATAACAATAGTTTGATCATTTCCAGATACAATTATTTCCATATCTGACTCTTCCATTTGCGATCTGGTTGGATTAACAACAAATTCATCTTTAACGCGACCAACTCTCACAGTAGCAATTGGACCATTAAAAGGAATATCAGAAAGCATTAGCGCTGCTGAAGCTCCAACTCCAGCTAAAGTATCAGCCATATTTTCACCATCACTTGACAGCACCGTAATAATAACCTGAGTTTCATTCTTAAATGATTTAGGAAATAGTGGTCGAATTGGTCTATCAGTCAATCGACTGGTTAATATTTCATGCTCTGATGGCCTTGCTTCTCTCTTAAAAAATCCACCAGGTATTTTTCCCCCTGCATAGTGACGCTCACGATATTCAACTTGAAGTGGGAAAAAATCAATATCTTCTCTTGCTTCTTTTGCTGCGTTTACAGCTACTAATACGGTTGTTTCGCCGTGCGTTACAATAACAGACCCAGCCGATTGGCGGGCTATTTTACCTGATCCAATGGTTAGTGTGCTTCCATTGAGTTTTGTTTCATATGTTTTCATATTTCTTTCTCTTAATTCTTAATTACGGCGAATAGCTAATTCTTGGGTTATATTTAAATATGAATCAGGATTAGTTCTACGAAGATATTTTAATAGTTTTTTTCTCTGTGAAACCAACAAGACCAACCCTCTTCTAGAATGATTATCTTTTTTATTTTCTTTGGCGTGATCCGTAAGGGTTCTAATTCTGGATGTCAATAATGCAACTTGCACCTCTGAAGATCCACTGTCCTTGTCGTTTTTACCATATTTTTTTACTGTTTTTTCTATTTCTTTCTTATTTAAAGACATTATGTCTCCTATTTGTATTTCTGCATTAATCTCATGCAGTATTCTTTATCTTTATTTAATTGTTTAATTAATTCTTTTGGATTTGAGAATTTTATCTCATCTCGGATCCGTTCTAAAAACTCTATTTCTATCAACATTCCATAAATTTCACATGAATTCATATTGAAAAAATGAACTTCCATTACAAAATCCGTCTCATCGAAGGTTGGTCGAAACCCTAAGTTACACATTCCATGTAGATTTTCACCATTAATCCTTCCGCGTATAAAATATACACCATTTGAAGGAACTAGTTGATTTTCTTCTTGTGGGATGAAATTTGCAGTTGGATATCCAAGCTCTAATCCTCGACCTGATCCATGCACTACTTCTGCTTGGAATCCGAATACCCATCCCAACTCAAACGAAGCTCTTCTAACATAACCGTTTGCAATTAATTCTCTTATATGTGTACTTGAAATAATAATATTTTGGTCAGAAACAGGTTCTACAATCTTTATATTGTAATTATTATCTATACCAAATTTTTTCAAAAATTCAGGTGAGCCTTCTCTGTTATATCCAAAATGATGATCATAACCAACTATTATACTTGCTGGATTAAAATAATTAATTATTATCTTTTCCAAAAAGTCTTTTGCATTTAATTGAGCGAATTCCATATCAAAAGGAATTATAACTGCAATATCCAAATTCAATGATTCAAATATTTCTAATTTCTTATCTACATGCATTAGCAAAGGTAATTTTGAAGATTTTTCAAGAACATGCCTTGGATGTGGATCAAAAGTAACCACAACAGAACTGCAATCATTGGATTCAGCAAGGGAAGTTACTCTTTTTATTATGTCTTGATGACCGCGATGACATCCATCGAAAGTACCTATTGTAACTATGCTTCCTGGGGATTTATTAATTTTATCTAGTCTGTTATAGATTTCCATTGTTTTTCAAAATCTTTTATCTTAATTGCACTTGAAAGGTTATAAGTGCCTACCTTTGTCCTTATTAGCTGATCCAAATATCCCACAGTCCCAAGCTTTTTAGCTATGTCACGACCTAAAACACGAATATATGTCCCTTTGGAACAACTTACTGAAAAGCTTACTTCTGATTCTTTAAAATCATTAAGCTTTATATTTAAAATATTGGATAAAATAGGATTTCTTTTAACTATTTTATTTTCTCTTGCCAACTTATACAATCTCACGCCATTAACTTTCTTAGCAGAGTACATAGGTGGATAATGTTTATAATCACCTAAAAAACTATTTATAACTGAATTTACTTTTGCCATTTCTAGCCTAGGAACGATTTTGCTTTCAATTATTTTACCCTTGTTATCCATCGTATCGGTCGTTCTTCCTAAAATTAATTTCGCCTTATAAGTTTTTGAATTATTAGATATACTCGAAAGAGCTTTTGTGTCTTTGCCTGTACCAATTATTAAAATACCTTCAGCGAATGGATCAAGAGTGCCTGCATGTCCTACTTTTTTTTCTTTTGTGATAATTCGTACTTTTTTTACTACATCAAAACTTGTCCATTCGACAGGTTTATAAATATTATAAATCAATAATTTCTATTCCTTGGATTCAATATTATGAAAAATATTTTCAATCTTTTGTATATATGAATTTGTATCATCGTAGAAAAATTTCAATTGAGGAGTAAATTTTATTCGGAGATTCTGACCAAGATATTTTCTGAAAGCTTTTGCTTTTGAATTAAGTTCTATCTCTACCTTCTCCAATGGTTTTTTATTATTAACTACACTAAAAAATATTTTGGCATTTTTTAAGTCGCTAGAAATTGACACATAGGTAAATGTTACGAAGCCTAAATCTGATAAATCAATATATTGTGTTTGTATGTCTCCGAGTATATGTAATAATTCACTCGCGACCCGATCAGTCCTTTTATAGGGTCGTGTACTTCTCACGCAAGTTTTAATTTTCGTTTAATTGATTTTATTTCGAAGCAAACAATAATATCATCTTCCTTATACTTGGAAAAATTATTTATTCCAATTCCACATTCAAAACCTTCACGTATTTCTTTTGATTCATCTTTCAGATGTTTTAAAGAGGTTATTTCACCTTCTGCGATTTGTTCTTCATCTCTAATAACGCGTGCCTGTCCATTACGAACTATAGTGCCTTCTATAACTTTACTACCAGCAATAAAACCAATCTTCGGAATCTTAAATGATTGCTGAACAACTGCTCGACCTAATATCTCTTCAATTTGTTCTGGCTCAAGCAACCCCTCTACTGCAAGCTTAACATCTTCTACTGCTTGATAAATAATGTTATAAGTTCTTATATCGACGCCTTCTTGTTTAGACAGCAGTTTAGCATTTGATGATACCTGAACATGAAAACCTATTATAACAGCTTTTGAAGCTGAGGCTAATAAAACATCTGACTCTGATACCATTCCTACGGCTTTATGAATTACTTTAACACCAACTTCATCATTGGAAATTTTTTCAAGCTGTTCAGCTAAAGCTTCAATTGACCCATCAACATCACCTTTTATTATCAATGGTAGATTCTTTATTGCACCTTCTTTAATTAGTGCAGACATTGCATCTAAACTTTGAGCACTAATTTTTCTATGGTCAATTTCTCTTTTTAATCGTTGACGCTCTGATGCAATACGCTTTATCTCTCGTTCATTATCAACAACTGCAAATATGTCAGCTGATTGTGGAACTTGGTCAAAACCTAATATTTGAACTGGGACAGAAGGTCCGGCTTCTTTGATCCGCTTCCCATTCTCATTCATCATTGCTCTAACTTTTCCAGAAATATTATTACAAATAAAAGGATCACCTACTTTGAGTGTTCCTTTCTGAACCAAAACAGTGGCAATTGGGCCATGACCTTTATCTAACTTTGAATCAATAACAGTACCTCTTGCCAAAGCTTCACTGTTTGCTTTTAATTCTAACATTTCCGTTTCTAATATCATGGAGGAGATTAGATCATCAATTCCATCACCAGATTTAGCTGAGATTGGTATCGCTTGCACTTTACCTCCCCAGTCTTCAACTAGGACATCTTTTTCAGACAATTCTCTCTTTATTTTCTCCAAATCAACATCAGGTAAATCAATTTTATTAATAGCAATTATAAGTGGCACTGCTGCTGCTTTTGCATGATCAATAGCTTCAATTGTTTGAGGCATCACTCCATCGTTTGCTGCAACAACTAATACTACAATATCTGTGACTTGAGCACCTCTAGCTCTCATTGCTGTAAATGCTTCATGGCCTGGAGTATCAAGAAATGTCATTGTTTGATCTTCTTTAACTTTTACGGTATAAGCACCTATATGTTGAGTAATGCCACCAGATTCATCATCAACAACATTAGTTTTTCTAATATAGTCTAATAAGGACGTTTTGCCATGATCTACATGACCCATTACCGTTATAACTGGAGGACGCAGAACTGCTTTTTTTATATCTTCTTTAGTTTCATCTAAAGTAAATAACTCTTCTCCTACATCTTCAATTTTTTCAGGAATATAACCAAACTCTTCAGATAATAATTCAATAACATCCCAATCTAGCCTCTGGTTAATTGTAGCCAATACACCTAACGACATACATTTTTGGATTATATTATTTGGTTTGGTATCAAAAATTTTAGATAATTCATCAACGCTAGAATACTCAGCAATTTTTATTGGCTTTGCTTCAACTTCAATGTTTTCATCAGATGAATCTTTTTCTTTTTTATAAACCTTCTTCTTTGTTTTAGTATCAATTTTTGCAGTGATTTTTCTTACAGTTTCTGCAGCAGTTTTATTTTTTTGGGTATCAGGTTCTTTCTTTTTATTCTTACGATGAGTTGTACCCTCACCCACTTGAGATTGAATTTCAGACAAATCAATTCGGCGCATCTTCTTTTTGGGTTTATTCTGATTTTCGCTAGCTTTGTCTGCTTCTTGTTTTTCTTTTAGTTCTTTTAAAGCTCGAAGTTCAGCATCTTCCTCTTTTTTCTTTTTTTCTTTGGCTAATTTATTCTCATTATCTATGTTTATCTTTTCTTCCTCAGCTTTTTCACGTTCTTTCTTTTCTATGTCACGCTGTTCAGCCAGAGTAAGTATATTTAATTTTTTATTAGCTTTTTGTTGTTCAAGAATTCTTGTATCGTGAATTTCACGTCTAACTTGTTCTTTTCTATATCTATCAACGGATTCCTTATCTTTGTGAAATTCTGATAAAATCAATTGATATATTTCATCATCGACAGGTGCCATATGGCTACTAATTTTTATCTTTTTCCCATCTAAGAAGGATAAAATATCTGTATGAGATATATTTAATTCTTTAGCAATCTGAAATATTCTACGTTGAGACATAATTATTTATAATTCTACCTTATCTAAGTTTTCATTATTTTCATCTTCAACCGATTCTTCTTTGACTTCTTCAGTTGGGGCTTCTTCCGCTTCATCTTCAACCGATTCTTCTTTGACTAGAGATTCTTCCACTTCCTCATCGATTAATTCTTCTTCAGTTTTTTCCTTTTGAGTCTGTTCGATAAACATTTGGATTGCATCATATATTTTTTCAAGTGACTTTTCAGAAATCCCTTTAATATCAAGCAATTTTTCTTCTGAAGAATTCATTAAATCTGATATAGATAAAATATCATTTTCTTTTAATGGTTTGATAGAACGAACAGGCACATTTTCTATATCAGATAGAAGTGTATTTTGCTCCGCCTGTTTTTGTTCATATTCATTTTTACCAAATGCATCGATTTTATAACCGGTTACGTTCGATGCTAGATTTATATTTACACCCCGTCTACCTATAGCCATTTCAAGATCATCATCATCAAAGATTGCAATGCAATAATTTCTATCATCATCAATATAAAGGTCCAACGGTTTTGCAGGTGATAAAGCCCTTGAAATCAAAACTTCGGGTTGTTCGCTGAAATTAACAATATCAATTTTTTCGTTGTTCAACTCACGAACTATCGCTTGAATTCTGCTACCTCTCATTCCCACACAAGCACCTACTGGATCAATTCTACGATCATGTGATTGAACTATTATTTTAGCTCGCTCACCTGGGTATCTAGCAATAGATCGTATTTCAATAACTCCATCTTCAATTTCGGGGACTTCCATTTCAAACATTTTATATAAGAAATGATTATCACTTCTTGAGATAATAATATCAGGACCTCTGGTAGTAATCTCGACAGATTTAATTACTGCTCTTATTGTGTCTCCTCTGCGATATCTTTCTGATTGAATTAGCTCTTTTCTAGGCATCCGAAGCTCAGCATATTCAATATTAACAAAAATATTATCTCTTTGAATTTGATGGACCGTTCCAATCACAATTTCACCAATACGATTAGCATAGTCCTCATATATATATTTTTTCTCAACGTCTTGTAATTTTTGAGAGAAGAATTGTTTTGCTACATGTATCATTCGTCGCCCAAAAATCATTGGATCAATAATTTCAATATAGGAGTCACCTACACTCAAATCATTGGCCATTTCACTATCAACTTCAGAAATTTCCTCTAGTGTTATTTCCATTACAGGGTCTTCCACATCTTCTACAATCATTTTTTCAACATATATCTCAAATTCACCCTTATCTAGATTAACAATAACACTACAATTACTGGCTTCACCTCTTTCGCGTTCAACTAAATGGAGAAATAAAGATTCAATTATTGAACCTAACTCAGATCTTTCAACATTTTTTTCGCGAGCTATTTCTGAAAAAACATCTACTAATTCTTTATTTATCAAATCGCCTCCTAAAAAACAGTTATAATAGTAGCTGATTCAATTTCATCAAATTTAAATTTGATAGTTTTACCTTTATTGTCGATTACGACGATACCGTCTTCTATAACTTGGGTTAATTTTGCCTTAATTTTGTTCGATGTAGACGATTCTTTGATCTTTAATTGACGACCAATATTTTTCTTATATTGGAAAGGATGTGTCAAAGGAGAATCTATTCCAGGTGACGACACTTCAAGTTGAAAATCCTCAGGTAAGTATTTATTTAATGATTCTGAATTTCTGATTTTTTTTGCTATATAAGCTGTTGTATCTAAATCAACTGATTTAACACTATCAACAATAATTCGAATGCTAGATTTATCTTGTTCCAAATCTATAAGAACCAAGTCTTTTGGCATTATTTCAGCAATTATATTATTTATTCTATCCATTAACAATAGCCTAACTAAAAGAAAAGTGGGCCCAAGAGCCCACTTTTACCAAAAGAATGTACATTTTATTAAAGGCCTATCAAATACTAATTCAATATCAAGATAATCCTTCCATTAATCCATATAAAAAATCATATTCTTTTTTGATTTCAAAGTTGTCGTTATGCACATCAATGACTTCATCCATATATTTAACAGCTAATTCTTTATTCTTATTAAGAATATATAGCTTTGCTAAACGAAGTTTTGAGAACGCACTACCTAATTTTGAAATTGATTTATTGATAGATTTTTTTTGATAGGAAATTGCTTCGTTAAGTTTATCCATACTCTCATATATCGCAGATAATAATTCATATGCTGATGACAAAATAAAATCGTTATTACTGCCTGATATAAATCTCTCAAAATGTGGTAGTGCTAAATCGTAATTACCTCTATCAAAATGAATTTTTCCAATATAAAAAGTGGCATTATAGCCAGCATCAGTATTTGAATATTCATCTACAATTTGCTGAAACTGCATTATAGCATTCTGATAATCTCCTTTATTAAGGTAAACCATACCAATACCAACTCCATAATCTGCCTCATCTTGATTTGTCACAGAATTTCGATTGACAAAAAAAACTATTAGGATGACAGCAATAACAGCACCTCCAATTTTGAGGTACTGTTGTTTCTTATTTTCTAAATGTTGTTTAAGTGAAAAGATCCCTTCAAGGAACGGATCTTTTTTAATCTCTTTTCTAGTAATTTTTCGTTTTGGTTTTAACATAAATATTCCTAATTAATGTATCTCAATTGGAGTATAAGGGGCTATTTGTCCTCGATAAAATTTAAGTAGTGTCATAATGGGGTTACAAGCCAAAAAATATAACATTCCCATTGATTACAGGTATTTTTTCATGATAAATCTAGTGACTCCGACTGGAGTACATCCAGTATGCTTCTCCTCAATATAATTAATTATATCTAAAACAAAAAAGCCCCACGCTAGGTGAGGCTTTTTTTAAGTAATTAGATGAAGTTTTAGTTCTCTTCTTTTTTCTCCACTTTTTCAAGGACATCATTTTTAGTTATTTTATATCTCGTTTCTTGTACACCATTATGCCCACTATGTCTTGTTTTTTTAATATCTTCCACGTCAGAATGTCTAGTGCAATTCTTAGAAATTGAGGCTTTATTCTTTAGATGAAAAATTTCTTTATAATCATCATCGCTATAATGATGTAATTTTAGATTAGTACTTACTATATGACCACCAGTAACGAAAAGTGATAAGCTAAATAGTGCATTTATT
>NZWI01000004.1 GCA_002701875.1 Fidelibacterota bacterium | reverse complement strand
GCTATGGCCTCTCCTTCACGATCAGGGTCAGTAGCAATTACAACCTTATTTGTTTTTTTTGCTAATGCTTTAAATTCTTTCATAAATGATTTTTTGTCAGGAAGGGTATCTTCTGTAATGGCAAAATCATTTTCAATATCGACACCAAGGTCTTTTTTTGGAAGATCCTTAATGTGTCCAACACTAGCTAAGACTTCATACTCGCCTCCTAAGTATTTAGAAATTGTTTTTGCTTTAGAAGGTGATTCAACGATCAATAGTGGTTTAATAATATTAATTCCTTATAATCTTAAATTTAGTTAATCAATCATTTTCGCGCGCGCGTATTTAATGTAATAGAAAAAATTATAAAGGTAAAGACTTCATATACTTTTGGACTAAATCCAAAGTGATTTTTTCCTGATTACTTGTTGATAAATCTTTAATTATTACTGATTTATCTTTTAACTCATCTTCACCTATAATGATTGCATATTGGGCTCCTAGTTTATTTGCCTCGCGCATTTGTGCTTTAATTGATCGGCGAAGATAATCAAAACTAGTTCTGATATCATTACTTCTAAGTTCTTCAGCGAGATTAATCATTGTTGGCCTGACATCATTGCCAATTCCAACAATATATATTTGAATATTGCGAATTTTATTATCACTTGAAGAAGCTAATAATAAACGCTCAATCCCTGCAGCAAATCCAATACCAGGAGTAGGTTTTCCTCCTAATTTTTCAACTAGGCCGTCATATCTACCACCACCACAAATTGCATTCTGAGCTCCAAGCTCATTTGATGTAATCTCAAATGTTGTTCGTGTATAATAATCTAATCCTCTTACAAGACTAGGTGATAGTTGATAATCAATTTTTATATGTTTCAGAAGATTACAGACTTCATCAAAATGATTTTTATCATCAATAGTCCAATAGTTAGATATATTGGGAGCGTCTTTGAGTATTTCTTTTTCATCTGGAGATTTAGTGTCGAGTATTCGCAGAGGATTATTATTATACCTATCTTGACTTGTTTGGCTTAATTGATCAAAATGTGGTGCTAAAAAATTCTTAATTGCATTTCGATAATTATTACGACATTCTGGAGAACCAATAGAATTTAATTGTAGCGTTAATTCTTTCAATCCTAACTTATGAAAAACATGCATAGCCAATGCAATAACTTCTACATCGGTTTCTGGATTCTCTGAGCCAAAAACTTCAATACCAAACTGATGAAATTGTCTGTATCGTCCTTTTTGAGGTCGTTCTCTTCTAAATAGAGCATCTATATAATAAAGCTTATTGATAGAATTTTGTACGCCAAGATTGTGTTGAATAAATGAACGTGCAACAGGAGCGGTAAGTTCAGGTTTAAGAGTTAGATTATCACCACCCTGATCGGTCCAACTATACATTTCTTTAGAAACAATATCAGTTTCTTCACCGACGCCTTGTGAAAAAACTTCACTGTGTTCAAATGCGGGAGTACGTATTTCTTTGTACCCATAACAATCCATTATTTTTTGAATAGTTAACTCTAAATCCTGCCATCTAGTCGATTGATCTGGAAGAATATCTTGAGTGCCTTTAACTGAGCGAATAGGTGATTTACTCATCTGATGGGATTGTATCCTTTAATAACTCTTCTGCTTTTGCCTTAAATCCATTTGGAATATACAATTTCACGGAGCCTCCAGGCATGCTGAATGCATTAATATTATAAGCAGAATTAAACCAATCACCCTTAATATAACATGGAATGTCATGATCTTTTAAAATGGATTGCGCCATTTCAGCTACGATTGAACCACTATACTCAGCGACAACTATCCAGGGCTCTGATGATTTCAATTTATTAATATCATAGTTTTGTTAGCGGTCAAACAATGAAGGTCTACTAAATGCCCCTCCGCGTTGCTCAATTTTTAAATCTCTAAGATTTGGAGACTTAACATTCAATTTCAAATATAACCCCGAAGCATACCCATTTGGAGTCCAATTAAGACTGAGTTCCCAACAGTGCAGATCTCGATAAACTGAAAACGTATGACTGACAAGACTTTGGTTTATTAAATCAAAGCGAGCATTATACTGAATCCGCCACGCTTCTGTAAACTGTATAGTTGAATTAGAAGACATCCAGAATGTTTTTTGAGGATTATTAGGATTAGCATTATTATAGGAAAAACTAAAACTAGCAGAAGTTGACCAAAGATCACCAGGTGGAGTTTTATTGCTGCTACCGACATCAGTAAAAATACCCGCTAAATTTGCCCCATCTACACGTTGTTCCGTTACTGTAGTATCTACGACCACATCGTCAGACCCAGATTCATACGATAATCGTTTTCCAGCAAATCTAAAACCTGTAGAAAAACGTGCATTGATCAATCGAGGAGTTGGCATACCACTACTCGTTTTAAACTTATTTACGCGCATATTTTTTTGTTCATCAAAATCATACCAATCGTGAGTCATGGAAAAATCTAAATTAAGCTTTCTATTCAAATTAGCTCGAATCGAAGAATTAATATTATTCCACTGAAAATCATCTGCTACAAAATTACGGCCGGTACTCATGCGCCAAGAAAAAAGATCCTGCTTTTTTTCTTTGTCACCATCAACAATTTTAGCTTGGAAAACATTATTCATAGAAATATTCATTGATTGACTTTCACCTCGCGGTGTTCCTCCAGCTAAAGTCCCAGAAAAACGATCAAAATAAACTACCTCTCCATTATCTTGTTGAATTGTTTGATAATAGCCAGGATTTCTTCCAAACACTTCTTTAGAAAAATCAGGGCGATATGAATATCCAATTGATGGAGAAATAACGTGGCGAATTGCCTCCATTTTACCAAGTTTTACGGGAAATAACCCATATACTTGAGTATTCATGTTAATATTAAATGATCCTGTTGTCCGTGTATTAAAACCTTTTACTTCATTTTTGTTTATTTGACCTGAAGTTGTGTCAATGTTTCCTGAATAAGTTCTGTTCACCCAGTCAGACCTTAGAGAAATATTTGGAGATACATTGAAATATTTAAATATTTTAGATGACATATTTAATCCTGATGTGTGGGATACAATATAATCGGAAAATGTTTGTTGCAACGGATCGTCATTTTCATTTGTTATCCACCTATAACCTGTTGTTGAATCTGTGAGGGCATAGGACTCAGATTCATAATAGTTTTTTTGATTATTTGTAAATCTTGAAGAATAGTGATAATTAATATTGTTATACCATTTTTTCTTGGTGGCCTTAGTTGAGAAAAGAGAGCGTTGGCTATGTGAAAATGCCAATTGAGGTAATGTATTATTTGTAATATTTATTTGTTGTCCAGAACGATTTGGATTTGAATAAAAAACAGAATTTTCATCTATTTTCTTTTCTGCCATAAGATCACGTCTTGAAGATAGATTAAGACTTAAGCTATTCCGTGATTTTGGCCACCTTTTAGAATAGGTTGCATTAGAGACTGCTTGTTGATTTAAACGTTTCTGTTGAGCAATTCCTGTACGGCGATTATAATCTCCACTAGAATAATAGCTAGCATTTACTGCAGCAGATTGATTTTTTCTTAATTGTTGTCGATGACTCCATCTTACCACATAGTCACTTTGTCGATTAGCGCCCAACTTATATATATCTCTATCTGCATCTGAAATTGATCCAGAAAACCGCTGTTTTGATTCAAGATCTAAAGTCCCTGAATAGGAATAACGTTTATTGTAGTTGTTTTGTGATCTTAGCGTAATCCCGTCACGGTCATAAATGCTCATTGTAAATTTGGAATCAAAATATTCACTTGCTGCCCAGTAATATCCCAAGCCATTAATGTAACCTCCCCAACGAGCATCAGTCCCGTAGGATGGCATAATCCAACCTGAATGACGATTCCCTTTTTGATGTGGAAATACTCCAAAAGGTAATCCAAACACGGGAATGTCTGCGATATATAGAATAATAGGACGGGCTAAAACTTTATCTTCATTAATCATTTTCATTCGATTCATTTCAAAATGGAAGTGAGGATGATCCAAATCGCAGGTTGTGTAAGCTGCATTCTCTGCATAAAAAATTCCCATATCCTGATTTCTAATTTCTTGACCAACGTAAAATCCATCATCGGCTTGGGTTTTACCCTTTATTACTTTCCCATTTCTTGTTTCAAGATTATATATCATTGTATCACCAACCATTGGTTCATCGCCTTCTTCTACCATAGTTGGAAGTAAATGTCCATATAGTGAATCTCGTTCAGATTGTGGTAGTGCTCTCAATATATTATTTTTCCAAGCAACATTAATAAAACCAGCAGTTAGATTTACATTTGTATAATCAATGCTAGCTTCACCATGGAGATCAGTATATTCGTTCATCATATCATATTCAATATCTTCTGATTTATATTTTATTGGTCCATCCATATCCTGATTAGTTGAATCTGGTGTATAAAGACCTTCAGATCCACCAGAGACAAAAATTCTTTTGAGTTCATTTTCTCTAAAAATCATATTGATTGTATCACCGGATGCTTGATTATTCCCTTGATAAACTGAATCTTCAAAAATATGATATAGGGTTGTAGCCATACCTTCTAGCCTCATTGAATCTAATTGGCCATCTACAAAAAAACCTCTTAATGTAGATCCAGTCATGTCATCACTAAAGGTGAGAGAATCAATAAATGTTACACTATCGCCATCAATTAATTCAATCCATTCTCTGACTCCTTTGGCTGGATTTGTCACATGAGCATCGCTAGGTATAAATACATTCTTAAGTATATCATCATCATAGGATAAATAAATTTCACTTCCTGCGATCGTTTGATTATTATCAATGATCTTAGGTTTAATCTTTAAAACAGTATTGCCATTTTCCCTATCATATATAGCCTCTCCACATGTGGCAATTCTTCCTTCCTCAGTAATTGAAACATTCCCCCTAGCAGCATAAGAGACTCCATTTGTTTCTGGCAATTCAATATATTCAATTCTGTCACCCGTAATGGTTTGTTTATCCTGAACTAGAGTCGCGTTCCCATTTGCGGATCCACTATCTAATTCAGAAAAATAAAAAAGTGTATCAGTTACAAGACTATATGTTGTATCCCAAACATGGGTATTACTATAGGCAATCATGATATTTTTTGGTGAATCGATAAAAAGGGAATCACATGTTAAGTTTTGTTCATTCTTAACCATCGATACGTTGCCAAATAGGAAACCTTGTTCGGTTTTTTGGTTAAACCGTGCCCAATTGCAGTTCATGGTCATCTCTCCCTTTTGGAAAACCACATTGCCTTTGAGATATTGAATGGCCTTTCCATCTATGGTTCTGCTCTCAAGAACATCAGCTTTTTTAAGACGTAAGCGTTCATCTTGAGCAAAAAGAAGTACTGATGATAGAACTAAAAGTACTGTCCATCTTTGAATTTGATAATTTCTAATTATTAACAACCGCATTATTTAGAATATTTATTAGCCAAAGGTTTATTAATTGACCATCGGATTAACTCTTGATAACCTAACGTGATTGGATCATAAAATGTTTCATTATTTTCCCGAAGACGATCGGATAGCGGAGGCAAATATTGATTAATAAAAGATGGAGGGCTTGACATCTCTAAATCTTATGCCATAACATAATATGAAATTTACGGTAATTCTATTCAGCCAATTAATGTAAACTTTGAACTTGATTTGGAGAATAAATATGAAAATTAAATGGCAAATTCCTGTAATGATTGCTATGGTTCTAATTGCAGGTTGTAGTAAGGATAAAGAAGTAATGGATGGAGAACTTATCATTGAGGATTTAAAAGTTGGCCAGGGGACTGCTGTTGCACAATATAATATTGTCACAGTTAATTATACAGGTTGGTTAACAGATGGTACAAAATTTGATTCATCACTTAACCCTGGTCGCACACCCTTTAGATTTACCGTTGGGGGAGGACAAGTAATAAAAGGTTGGGACGAAGGTCTTATTGGAATGAAAGTAGGAGGCAAGCGAAAGTTAACTATCCCACCTAACATGGGATATGGGAGTCAAGATATGGGAGTTATCCCATCGAATTCTACGCTGGTTTTCGAAATTGATTTACTCATCATAGAATAATTTTATAGCGACAATAGTAGATACTTAACAGAGTTAAGCTTTGGGCCCAATTTGTGGCTCTAGGTTTTTATTCGCTTTTGTATATACGATTAAGGCGTGGTTTGTAAGAGACTGCTTATTAGAATTGCGGTTCAACATGTTATTATATTTATGATATTGAATATTCAGTCCAGCTTTTGTTAGTTCAGTATTCAAAGTATCATAATTATAATTTCGTAAATGAACATTTTTAAATTTTCCGCGAAACAAATTATAAATATTCTCAAATAATGCTAGATCGCCCCGAATCCTTTCTTGTGGAACACTAACGACCAAAATTCCATTTTTATCTAGTAGCTTTATTATGTTTTTTAGAAAAGGGACTGGTTTTTCTATATGCTCCAAGACATGCATTAGAGTTATAGCTGCATACTTTGTTTTATGGTCCTGGTAAAAATTATCATTTATATGATAAAAGTTAATTTTATCATATAATGATCTATTTCGCTGAATCGAAGCTAAACTAATATCTGCTCCAGATACGATTCCAGGTCCAAATTGTTTTGATAGATGGTTTGTTAAATATCCCGTGCTACAACCAATATCTAATATTCTGCCATTATCAGCATTTTCCAGTAAATAATTAGCTACATGATTCATCTCCCACTGCTTGTGGCGCATAAATTTTCGACCAAATATTACTTTTGCACCAACTAATCGCTGGTAAAGCAATGTGTAGGTACTAATATCGGCGTGGTTGTTAATTTTTTTCATCAGGATTAAATAATTACTATCGGAATTAGATATTTCAAACTAACTAAACAATTTTGATTAATCCAACTTCAAATTACTATCTAGGGTTGAGCCACTGAGCGGAGTCGAACCGCTGACCTACGCATTACGAATGCGTTGCTCTACCAACTGAGCTACAGTGGCATATTTTTTTTAAAATAATGCTCATTTAAATTAAGAAGTATTTTATTTCTCAGCGATGACTTCTATCATCAATGGGCAGCATAGAGTTGCGTACGAAAGCATTTCAAGTTCTTTGATATCTTTCATGGCATCTTCTACATCTTGGTTATTAAGATATCCCATTGATACCAATCGCGGGAAATAACTCTGATACCATGTTTTTGGCCATTCCCAAATCATGGAGCCAGGGGTTCCTAATTTAGGCATCAAACGAATATTAATAACTTTCATTCCAAGTTCTTCAAAATATTGAGCCAAGTAACTCCCAACATTGATTTCAAAGTCAGAGTCTTGAAAACTTTTAAACGCTGTCGCAATAGCCTTTTTTAAGGCAGGTCGTTCTGGATTTGTTTGGTGGGTAGAAAAATTAAAATACTCATGAATAACCATTTTACCTTTCGGCTTTAAAGCATCTTTTATCTTTGATAATATTTCTTTTGGGTTTGAGATCCATGCCAAAGCCCAGCGACAATACACTCCATCTAGAGAATCAGGGTCCAGTAACAATGTATCAAAATCCGATAAACGTGCTTCAATAGAAAGTTGAGTTGACTGTTTGATTTGGTTTAAGTGTGAAATAAATATATCTGAACGATCAACACCAATTACTTTGCCTGTCTTACCCACGATACGCGCTAACTCTTCCGTACAGTATCCTGGCCCGCAACCCAAGTCTACAATTGTTTGGCCAGTTTTGAACTTAGCTAAATCCCAGCCACGTTTTGCTTCAGAGGACCAGACTTTATGTTGCACTTCCAGTCTGGTTAACTCCTCTTTATTTGTACCCAATATATAAGTGTTTTCTTTACTCATTGTTTTAAAATAGAGAAATTAATAAAAATGTTTTGATTAAAAACTTTATTACATTCAATTTTAGGGAGCATGAAGATCCAAAAACTAACCAAAGTTATATTATTTGCGGTGATCATTTTAAATGCAGGGTTGCTTGCGCAAAATAAAAAACTCTATATTTTGCATACGAATAATACCAATGGTGCTCTAGAGAATTGCTATTGTCCTGATCATCCATTCGGAGCCGTTGAGAAGCGATCAATTTATGTATCTAATTTTATTAAGAAGCATCCCAATTCAATTCTTGTTGATGCTGGTGACATTTTTACAATGACCCACAGGTCATATAAAGACAGCTTAATGGCTGAAGCATATAAATTTCTTCCCTATGATGCTATACTATTGGGGGATCAGGAATTGACAATGGATCCTGGAGCACTTGATGATCTTACTAAACAAATGGATGTATCCGTAGTTAGTACGAATCTTAAAAGGAAAGGTGTTATACCATCTAAGATTCTTAAAAGGGGCGGAGTTAAAATTGCTATTCTTGGAGTTATGGATGAGTATGCAATCAAGTATTATTCTAAAGAAATTCAAGAAAAAATTGAATTATCTGAACCGATTGAGTCTATAAAAAAAGAGATGGGTCGATTATCTAATCGTGCAGATATATTTGTTTTATTAAGCCATCATGGATTAGATATCGATAAAAGCATTGCTGAAAAAATTGATGGTTTAGATATTATAGTAGGTTCTCATAGCCAATCTGTAATTGAAGAACCAACAGAAGTTAATGGCACTCTAATCGTACAAGCAGGTAAAGCAGGTTATTATATTGGTATAGTGACGATATCTATGAAAGATGGGAAAATAGTTGAAAAAACTGGGAAAATTGATACTATGAAATTTAAGATGCCAGATGACCCAAGGGTGATGGAACTGATTGAACAGTATGAAAAAACAACGGGAAGAATAAATCGTAATAAACAAAAAATGTTGAAAGCTAAAGATTAATGGATCAATTAAGTGATTTATTAGCTTCCGACCCTATATATATGGCTGTTGCTGTTGTCTTAGCGTTGATTATTTTATTTGGTGTAATAAAAAAATTGTTAAAGCTGGTATTAGTTGTAAGTGCACTTTTGGTTTTATGGATAGCATATTCTACTTGGTCAGGGAATGATGTTTCTGTTAAATCTCTAACAGATGATCTACAATCTGGAGTAGATGCAATGAAGGGAAAAGCATCTGAAGTAACTAATCAAGTAAAAGATAGTGCTATAAAAAAAATAGATCAGAAAACAGAAGAACAGGTAAATAAAATTTTACCTGACAAAAAATAGTACTATTTCGACATCAATTTTTCGTTTGTATCTCGAAGTTTTCCTGAAAGTAATTTAATAATTCCTTCCATTATTTCACTTTGGCTACCCATGACTTCGTAAAAACCTTCTTGCTCAATTTTAAATAAAGTTGAATCTTCAGTAACCGTCGCATCAGCAGACCGCGGTTCTCCATCAAGCAAAGCCATCTCACCAAGACAGGCTCCTTCACCAAGGCTTACTATCTCTTTATCACCTTTGTGGATTTTTACCTTTCCATCTACAACAATAAATAATGAATCGCCATAATCACCCTCAGCCATAATTTGGGTGTTAGACTCAAATTCAACTTCTTCAGTAATTTGAGCAACGCGTGACAAATTTTCTGCTGGTATTGATTTAAACATATCAACAGATTTTAAGATAATTGTTTTCTCTAATGTAGAATACATGGTTAATTCAAGTCCCTCTAATTTAAAACGGTCTTTAGGAATGAAATCAAGGTTAACACCATTTTTTTGAAACTGTCTTGTAAGCAACTCTTGATTCGCATTTGATGGTGAGATATTCTGCCAATCTAAAGATTGAATAACTTCGATTTTTTCAGATTTTAATAAATAATCTAACGCAATAACTGATTTCCATTTATTCGAGTCATAGACGGATTCTATTAATTCCTCATCTAGATTATTTGGTAATGCTTTAAAATGATCTAATCCGATTTTACTTCTTTCATCAAGAGAGATTTGCTCAATTAATGGATTAATTATGTTTCTTTGTTCTATAGAAAATATATTTTCAAAAAATTCTAATAAGAAAGGCAACTTAGCTGGGTCTCCGCTTTTTACAGTATGGATGTATGTTTCGATAGGGGTCTCTGGTTTATCGATAACACCAAGTTTTAAAAGGGTAGGAAGGGTCTGTTGAATTTCACTATTCAAATAATCATTCATAAGTATGCTGTTCTCATCTTCAGGAAGCAATCTTATCATTTCATATAAGCTGTATACTTTCTTTGCAGTGGAGTTAATCTGTTCATGAATTACCTTTTGATGATTTTCATCAATTTCACTCAATCTAGCAATTGCTAATAAAGAATCAACGACTTCATTATAGATTTCTTGATCGGATGAACCTAATTGGCTCATTAATAGATCGATGGATCTATCAATTGGGTATTCTCGCAATCCTCGAATAATTCCTAACTTTAGTTTACTCAAAGTTGTATCACTTGATAACAGTGAATCAAATTGATCCAAAATGATTTCATCTGAATATTTTTTTAGAGTATCTCTAGCTTGCAGACTTGTCTTTGAAACATCTAAGTTAGAAATAATCGCAGGTATTAATTCTTCATCATTGCGTTTTTCTGCTATTGTCAATGCTACATTACTAATCACATGCCCTTCATTCTTTAGAAACTCAATCAATTTATCTGTAGTAAGAATACTATCATTATAAATCAGCCGCTTTAAGGCTGTTGCCTGAACTAATTCATCATCACTATTGAGCATATCATTTATAATCGATTCTGCATTTTGACTTATCTCAGATCCAATTTGTATAATCGCAGTTGCAGCAGATGCACGTTGATCATCAACTTCACTTTCAAGTAGGATTTCTAGGTCTGGAATTATGCTTTCAATTTTTCTACGACCAGCAACCATCATAGCTTCTGAGGATACATCATCATTTTTTTTCATGGCTTTGATAATGTCATCATCAGATAGAATTAATTCCTCGTCCCATGCCATATTTAGTATTCGTTTTCTTACATCAGGGGTTGCTTCATCAAATAAACGCTGAATAGTATTTTTCCATGAAGAAAGAGGTAGTCCTTCAATTATTTCTAAGGCGAAAAGTTGTTTAATCTCATCATTTGATGATAGGGTTTCTTCAATGGTTTTTACCATAGCTGCATCTTGAACATCAATGCTAAGTTCTTCAAAATCTATTTGTCGTTTTGAAATAGCATTTTCTAATTGCTTTACATACCCATTTTTGACTCGAAATGATGTAAACAGCCAAGCAGAAATAGCACCAAGAGAAACGATACTAAGGTATTGAATTGAAATTATCTTAACTAATAAAAAAGTTACAATACCACCAAGACCTTCACCCATTGATTTAAGCGTTCCACTAACTTGAGGTTTAAGGGTTTTTCTTAGAACTGGAGGTACAGGTAACCATAATAGTTCTAATGATGAGTTATTAATCGTGAATTTAAACGTTTGATCAGAAAATTTTGCGAAACTCACGCTCATTAGAACCGGTGCAAATAAAATCGCTGTTGATCCCGCAATTAAAAAGAACGGGAGAATTAGTAATCCAAGTAATATGCCAAAGCGTGATAAGACATTACCTGTAACAAAAAATTGCATTATAATTGATGCGGCTCCAGAAACTGAATAAAATAATCCAAAAAACCCAACCAAATCACTTTCATTTGGGTATGTAGAACTTGCAATCATTTTGAATTGATAATCTATCAAGATTGTAACGATAGCAGAAAGGAACACTATCGTACCAATGCCAATGATAAAGGGATCTTTTTTCTTCTTTTTCTTTTTAGTGGGTGTTGAGATTTTTTTGACTGGAACCTTTTTTAAATATTTTATCGCATTGACTCCAAATAGCGTTGTTAAAGCCAATAATCCAGCAGCTAGAAATAATAGTTCGTCCGTCCCAAATGCTTTTACAAATGGTTTCAAATTCATGCCAATTAACATCACTGCAAAGGATCCACCACCACCAATAATTCCAAAAAGTCGTTTTGCCTGTTGGGGCTCAAATGACTCTGCTGCCGTGCCCCAAAACTGAATAATCATTATACCCACTACAATTTCTATCCAAATATATACTGTAGGTATTACCCAACCAGTTATCATGGGTTGTACAATAATAAACGAAGCGATAAAAATTGAGCTTGTTATTATAAGAAGGAGGCGTGGCGATAATTTTTTTGATAGTTTTGTATAATAAGTCAATATGGGTGCAATAAATATTGCAACACCAAGAAACATAAGCGGTAGTATTGATTTTTCGAATCGACTTAAAAAATATGCATCTTTAGCTGTTTTTGCGACTAATCCCATCGCAACCAAAAAAAATGAAAAGAGGAAAAAAGTCAATACCATTTTCCCTTCCCCTGGCTTGATGTTGACAATATTTTTTATAAATTTCATTTTAAAAATGTTTTAGATGATATTGTTGAGTAATCAAAACCGCTTTGATTAATTAAATCCATAAAAAACCCAGCAAAAGAAATCACTAAAATGAGGCCTAATCCAATCAATGCAAGTGTTATAATTAATAAAATGCCATTGATAAGAAAATATTGTCTTAGTTGCTCGATTGCAATTGTGAAGCTTTCTTCATCTTTATTTTGAAGAGCAAATTCAAGATGGTTTGCTGCAACAGTAAGCTTTGTACCCATGACTATTGTAATAATTCCCATCACGACTGTGGGAACAGCAAATATGAATATGGTTAAGCAATATAAACCGCCAGAAATGATATTGAGGATTCCAACAATCTTGACCCATTTAGATAATTTGTCCATGGTCAATAAACCATAGCTATCTAGGTTATAATTTAAATTGACTTTTTTACTACTAGGCATAAGACCATTAATTGTATGTGGTTTTCCAATGAAATTTTATTGCATTGATAGTCTGAAGTTATCGGTGAATCCATAGAATCACAAGATTGTTACCGGATTTTCTAAATTAATATTTCTATCAATAAAGTGTTTACTTTATTACTATAAAAGTTTTACAATTGAGGTATACCCTGTATATCCTTTCCGAGGTAAATACATGATAAATGATAAAAGAAATATATTATTTCAGACCTATCGCGGTTTTCTGCTCTCAGCAGTTTTAGCCATAATAACTCTTCCCATAATGTCTTGTGGTGATGAATTACTTGAAACTGAGATAGTAACAACTAAGGAGAATAGTGATTTTAAACTAACTTTGAAAGTTGACCCCGATATCCTTTATCTTAATAGTAATACTAAGGTCACAGTAATTATTGAACGTAAAGTTCATGCGAATCAAGCATCAACACCCGAAGAAATGAAATTAGATGCTGTTGGAGGGAAACTTGAAGGAATGGGGGTATTATTCAGCACATCAACTGGAATTGATATTGATGTGGAATTAGAAAAAGAAGTAGGATCAAAATTTGAAGTTTTGGGTTTCTTTGTCTCAACAGCTGAATATTCATCAACGGGGAAATTGGAGAGGTTTGCCGCAAAGGGACAGGTCACATCTCGTTATGATGGGATGAATGTTTCATTGCCCATTAGGATTGTGGAACCACGCTAATGCGAAGACACTTTATTTTATTATTAATTTTTGGTTTTATTCAGGGGCAACAAAGGTCATCGTCATCAGGCAATGTGACTGTACTAAGAGATCTAGAGTTTGAGCAAATAAAACTCAGCTATATTCAAACCGATCGTGCATTAGCTGTTTTAAAAACTTTAGGCTATGCTGTCGTTGAATTCAGAGCTGGGAAAGGTGAGATATCTGGAGAAAATAATTTTACTCCGGTTTTTTCAAATAAAAATACTAATCTAAATGCCCCGGGAGCCTTACCAATTATTATCAAACTCCCTGATTCAGAAAATATTTCTCTTGTCGAAAAAAGCACTTCAAAATCCAGCAGTAAAAAATCAGCCCTAAATGTTGATCTAGGTGGTGTAGTATTAGACAATACTACAAGTGGGGAACCCATGCAACGGTTATTGGTTGGGTATAAACCAGGTGATTATAGACCCATGGCGCGTTTAAGAGATTTGATTCAGAATGAAATAGATATCCCAGCAAGTCAGATTGCAATAGAAGCTTTAGTTATAGAGATTAATACTGATAATTTGAACGAATTGGGAGTTGATTTTACAAGTTCTGGCCCAATAACTGCCAGTTTTCCACCACCTCAAGGTGGTTCTATTTCCCCATTTACAGTTGTCCTTGATCGCACCCTTCTTGGTACGACCTCAAATTTTCGAGCTAACATGGAAGCATTGGTGAGTGCTAAGAAAGCAGAGATTCTATCAAAACCATCTGCTTTAGTACTTGATGGAAGGCAAGCTAGAATTCAGGTAGGGCAGCAAATTCCTATTGTAAAAACCATCACTGATCAAATCGCAAAAACCAGATCGGTAGACTATATTCCGGTTGGAATTGTTTTGAATGTTCGACCAAGAATTAGTGAAGATGGCTCTAGAATCACGATGCAGGTTGAAACAATCATCAGTGAAACGGAAGAACGTATTGGTGCTGCTGGCGGTGATGATGTGGCATCGGCTCCTATTATTAACAATAGGAAAGTTCAGTCTTTTGTTAGAGTAGCAAATAACACACCGTTTATTATTGGTGGTTTGATCAATAAAAAGGTAACGGAAAATGAAGGCGGTGTGCCGATTCTTGGGAAAATCCCTATTCTCAAAACTTTCTTTTCTGTGTCGGGTGATAAGTTTACAAGAAAAGAAGTAATTGTAGTAATTACCCCTCATATTATTACTGAAAGTGAAAGCAATTTTAGTCGGGTTATACCCCAAGATGCAGAACGATTTAATATGATGGATAATCAATCATTCCCAAATTCATATCGGGTAAAAAATGCAGATATTTATGATTTGAATTTTATATATGATAGCCCTGTTTTTAAGAGTATTAAAAAAGAAGTTGAAAATCGTGCAAAGAAAGATGTAACTCTAGCTAGCAAAGAGCCTTATAAGTCATTGCTAGAAAATAAAATTCCTGGAGAATCAATAATTGTAAAAAGAATGATGCTCGATATTATTAGTAAGCTTAATTACTCACAACATATTGACCCAGAAAAAATATTGTATTTCCGTACATCATCTGTTGATCCTGCTGGATTTGAAGTATCTCCACTTGCACCAGAAATAATAAATATACCTAAGGGCCAAACCCTCCAACTAACCTATTCACTAGAAGGTAAAGCGACCTTTGAAAAACCGTTTGTTCGACCCACAGCATTAACTGGTTATATTTCAATAGAGGAATCATTCGATTCATACAAAAACGCATTAGGTGAATTAAATACATTAGGTGCCACTCCTGATGAAGATGTTTTTACAATTCTTCTTACAGAATCAGAACCTAAGTATGAGCGTAGATTATATGAGGTTTTGATTCTGAAAAAGTTGCTAGAAATGAACCCTGATTTAGAACTAACCTTTGATTATTTTAAGGCTGGGATCGAGATTTTATTCCCAACCGCTCAAGTTCTAAATGGTAATAGTCATATTGTTGATCGAGATGCGGCAAAATATTTTTATGAAGTCAACGCCTACTATGGTGCCTTTGAATTAGAATTCAACCGATTTACTAAAGAATTAAGTGAATTAATTCAACAAAGTGAATAAATGTGAGCGGAATCACAGTAAAATGAAAAAAAAAGAAATAGATTTAATACCTTTTATGCGGAGATTGGGAAAACTTGATGAAAGTAACATTAATATATTAACAATAACTCGTCAAGGAGGATGAAATGAAGTTAATTAAAACAATACTGGTTGGACTCATTGGTTTAACAATGATGTTTGCCCAGAATCAAGGACAAGGTAATCAACAACCACCTCCTGAAGCACAAGCCTATATGCAAAAATACCAGGAAACTGGTGATGCTAATGAAGCTTTTGAAGCAGCTGCAGCTGTAGCAAGAGCAAATGCTGAACAGGGAGATGATTGGGATGAACAATTGTTTAATGATTGTAAAGCCGAAGCTCAAGGTGCACACGATGGTGTTATGGATGATACCAATGATCCGCAAGAAGCTATAAAGGCTGCCTTACATGCTGCATGTGTTTGCAGCGGCAACTGCCCACCTTACAACCCTTCAGTTATGAAGAGTGTACATAAGTATAAAAAGAATGATTGGGCTGTAGATGAATCTAAAGAAAGTAATGAAGAGTGGATGGCTGCCTACGATGATTATGATAATTGGAAAGATTGGAAACCAAGCGGTGGCGATGATCATGGCGATCAAAGTGGAGATCATGGCAACCAAGGTGATCAAGGAGATCATGGCGATCAAGG
>NZWI01000003.1 GCA_002701875.1 Fidelibacterota bacterium | reverse complement strand
TGAATTCTGCTATAATTATTGGTGGCAGTAAGAAAGCTATATTAAAAGGTTTTACGATTGCTAATGCAGTTTGTCTGGCACGAGATATAGAAAACAGGCCGGGGAATGTTGCCACTCCATCTCATTTAGCAGAGAATGCAAAATCAATTGGAAAATCTGCTAATATGAAAGTAACTATTTTTGAAAGAGATGAGTTTACTAAAATGGGCATGGGTGCATTATCTGGCGTTGCCTCTGGAACAGAAATTCCGCCAAAGTTTATAATTATTGAATATATGGGAGGTCCAAAATCCCAAAAGCCAAAAATCCTGGTTGGCAAAGGTTTGACCTTTGATAGTGGGGGGATTTCTATCAAACCAGCATCTAAAATGGATGAAATGAAATATGATATGTGTGGTGCCGGGGTTGTTCTAGGTGTTATGAAAACCATTTCTGAGTTGAAGCCAAAAATGAATATTATAGGTATCATTCCATCAACAGAAAATATGAGTGGAGATAAAGCATATAGGCCTGGCGATATCCTTAAGGCCTATAATGGAAAAACAATTGAAGTCTTAAATACTGATGCTGAAGGAAGACTAATCTTGGCTGATGCATTATCTTATGCATCTAAACACTATGATCCTGAATTTATTTTAGATTTTGCTACTCTTACAGGCGCAGTCGTTGTTGCATTAGGACATGTTGCAACTGGCATAATGGGAACAGATGGATCCTTAATAGAAAAAATAAAATCTTCATCAGAGGTTACGGGTGAAAAAGTATGGGAATTCCCACTTTGGACAGAATATTTAGATCAAGTAAAATCAAAGATTGCAGATGTTAAAAATTTAGGTGCTCCAGGACAAGCTGGCTCTATTGCTGGAGGTGCATTTCTGAATTCATTTGTTCAAGAAGATATACCTTGGTGCCATTTCGATATTGCCGGATCAGCCTGGGGCAATAAAGATCTTCCTTATCAAAACAATGGATTAGCAACAGGTGAAATGATTCGTTTGGTGGTAGACTTAATAGGTATCTAATGTCGGATTATCCTTTAAGAGAAGACGCGATGAAATTACTCTATGAATACACGAAAACGGATAGTCTCCGTCGTCATGCACTGGGAGTTGAGCAGTCCATGAGAAAAATGGCAGTGAAATATAATGGAGATCCTAATGAATGGGGTATAACAGGTCTCATGCACGATTTTGATTATGAAATGCATCCAACTATTGAAGAACACCCTTATATAGGTAATGAGATACTTAAATCGAAAGGTTATCCAGAATCGATTACTCAGGCGATTATGGGACATGCGACTTATACTGGTGTATCAAGAGAAACAGATATGGCCAAAGCTTTATTTGCTGTAGATGAATTAACCGGGTTTATTTTTGCTGTAACATATGTTCGTCCCTCAAAATCTATCTTTGAGGTGAAACCAAAGTCAGTAAAAAAGAAATTGAAACAAAAATCATTTGCTGCCTCTGTATTAAGGGAAGATATTTTTCAAAGTGTTGAAGAATTGGATGTAGATTTAACTGAACATATTCAATTTGTTATTGATGCACTTGCTGAAAAAGCAGAAGAGTTAGGATTGAAGGGAGAAACAGAATAGTGAATCTGACAATAGGTATCATTTTATTTTTATTTGGATTTCTTTTGGGTGGTTTGATCATTTGGTTAATCCGTCAAAAAGAGATTGATTCTGTCCAATCTAATCAGGAACATTTAAAAGCAGAATTTGGCAATCTTTCAAAACAAGCATTGGATCAAAATCTGGATACATTCCTTAAGCTTGCTGAAAACAAATTTTCTGAATTGGTTAAATCATCTGATGGTCAATTAGAACAAAAAAAAGGATTAATTGATCAATCTTTAGTTGAAATGAAAAAGAAATTAGAAGGTTTGGATAAATCAACTAATGAGTTAAAAGGCCAAGTTGAAACTTCACAAAAAGGCATTGGAGATCTAGCTGATACCACAACCAAACTGTCACGTGTTTTATCAAGCTCTCAAGCTAGGGGACAGTGGGGTGAAAAGATGGTAGAAGATATTCTCAATTTTATGGGATTGATAGAGGGTATTAATTTTGAAAAGCAATCTCAAATGGATGAAGGTCGTCCTGACTTTACTTTCATGCTTCCTGATCAAAAATGTATAAATATGGATGTCAAATTTCCATTAACCCATTATGAAAATTTTTTAGATACTGATAACGATAGTGAACAAGATAAAGAGAAAAAAGCTTTCTTGACCGACGTTAGAAATCATATTAAATCTATAGAAAAGCGCACATATATTGATCCGGAATCAGGAACTGTGGACTATGTTCTAATGTTCATCCCCAATGAAAGTATTTATGCATTCCTCAACCAAGAAGACAGAGATATAATTGATTTTTCATTATCAAAAAAAGTTTTACTTTGTTCTCCAGTAACGCTATATGCGGTTCTTTCATTAATTCGTCAATCTGTATCAAACTTTTCTATGGAACAAAAAGCAAGTGAAGTTCAGCAGCTAATGGGTGTATTTAGGAAACAGTGGAATGAATTTTTGGCACAAATGGATAAACTGGGTAACACAATTGGAACGGTACAAAGTCATTTTGAGAAATTAGTCTCTACAAGAAAAAATCAATTAGAAAAGCCATTGGATAAGATTAATGAACTTCAATTAGGTCAATTAGATGATCAAGAAAAATTGAGCGAATGAAAAATGCATTTATAATTATTGTCACTACCTTATTTATAGGATGTGTTGGACCTTCAGAAGCAGATCATGGTCTTGTGGAAAATATGCCTGCAGTTATTAATACAACGTCTGCTTTTTCTTTTATTTTGAGAGGAGACAATTATAGTTCAGACAATACAATAGAATTATCCTTCAATCTACCAGAAGGCCAAAATATTGCTTCAAGTTTAATTGTAACTGAAACCAAAGGCAATGATACTACTTTGATTAAATTGGAAGATAATAGTGGAGGAGAGATATTCAAATATTCAATAATTGGTGATATTGCTGAATTAAATACTGCAGCAAGTACCCAACCAAAGAAAGCCATGATTATAACCAAAAATTTTACTGGAATACTTGATTGGAGTGTTACAGTCGAATAAATCCAATAATATCAATATTTATAGAAATTTTAATTCTCAATAAACCCCATTATTTTTGGGGTTTTGTGTTTTAGGAAATAATTTAATCTATTTTTATTGATTTATAGGATTTAAACAATGAAAGCTCAGCATCTTCAACTTTCGATTGATATTCTTGCCAATCATTTAGAAAAAATTGGTTTACTTGATTAAGAACTTTTTCCGTTTCAACTTCTGAATAATTTAATAAATATTCATGGCTTGTATTTGGTCCAGTCAAATTGCTATATAAATATCTACCTATACCTTGAATTTTTGCACTTAAAATGTTTGGACTACGAACAATGCCCTGCAAACCTTTTTTATTGACAATAAGTTCTTCCAAAATCTTCAAGCTATCCGACATCGCTTTACCACTTTTCTGAAGAGCTTTATGCGCTTTATTAGTTTTTACCTCTAACATTTTATTTACCGAGGTTATGATTGATTTTGCTTCACGTATTTGATCCATTGCTTTAGTTACCGATGAAGTAATTTTCATTTGTTTTTTATATATAGGTTCAAGGCTTTCCAAATTTCGTTTGTTGATCCCCACTCGTGGGTCAGTAATAACATTAACAACTTGAGTTACTGATTCTTTACCATGAGATAATCGAACAGTGTATTCGCCCGGTAATACGGGAGGCCCGCTGGGTTCACGAGCGTCAGGTTTTGTAGGTTTTGGCGCATTTGGCCTTCTAACACCTTTACGCCTTAGTCCCCAATAAACTCTATTTAATCCTGGCTCCACATTATGTTTTACTGTTCTGATAATATTTCCGTCTGGATCTAGGACTTCCATTTTAACTTTTTCTTTTTTATCAACAGGGTTTTTCTTCTTTTCTTTATTTTTAGCAGAATTTTTCTTTTTTTCTTTTTTCTCACTTTCTGGATTATATATAAAAGTTAGCATTGAACCAGTTTTTCTGTTTTCTCCAGAGAAAATTGCATTTGCTTCAAAGCGTGTTCCAGCAGCTTGACGATTTATTGATAGTACAGCAACTGGAGGCTCAAAAAAGTGCAGCCGTTTTTCTAATAAATTATCTGTTGATCTTGCCATTTCACGAAGAGGCCTGATATCATCCAAGATATATGCAGCTCGTCCAAATGTCCCAATTACCAAATCATGCTCCCTAGGGTGAACTTTTAAATCCATTGTAGAAACCGTTGGAAAACCATTAGTCCATTTTGTCCATGTTTTCGACCCATCGATAGAAACATATAATCCAAATTCTGTGCCTAGGAATTGTAGGTTTGGTTCAATGGGATCTTGAGCATAACTTAAGGCATAACCCCATACATTTTCTTCTGTAGCTATAGCTTTCCATGAATTACCAAAGTTATCTGTTTTATAAACATATGGTTTCCAATCATTGCGCCGATAATTATTTATTATCACGATCGCTTCAGCTGCATTATAACTTGAAGCTACTATTTGCGGAATCCAACTCCCCTTAGGGACACCATAGATTTTTTTTGATACATTATTCCATGTTTTTCCTCGATCTTTAGTGAGTTGAAGATTCCCGTCATCAGTACCAACCCAAATAACATTTTTATCAAGTGGGCTTGGTTCAATTGCCAAGATTGTTGTATAATTTTCTGCGCCAGTAGCATCAAAAGTCAATCCCCCACTTTTATGTTGTTCCTGTTTAGTTTTATCGTTTGTTGTCAAATCAGGTGAAATAATTTTCCAGTTATTGCCTTGGTCTATACTATAATGAACAAACTGACTACCGTAAAAAATAGCATCTTCATCGAATGGATCTTGAGCGATCGCTGCATTCCAATTAAATCTCAGATACTTTCCTTCAGGATGAACAGGTTTAATTAATTGTGTGTGACCAGTTAGTAGATCATATCGTCCAACATTTCCTTGTTGGCTCATTGCATATCCGTATCGAGAGTTTGCTGGGTGTGGCACAACATCAAAACCATCTCCAAAAAATAATTCTTCCCAATAAGAATTTCGTATTCCTCCTGCACGCCACGCATATGCTGGGCCTCGCCAAGATCCATTGTCCTGCATTCCTCCATAAACGTTATATGGCCAATCCATATCATAATTAATATGGTAAAATTGTGCTACAGGTAGGTTTTCAACAAAGCGCCATGTTTTGCCACGATCAAGGGAAATATTTAATCCACCATCATTGCCCTCAATAATAAAATTTGGGTTAGTTGGATGCCCCCAAAATGCATGATGATCTGGATGCACGCCATTAGCCCCATAAGCTGTCATAAGAGATTTAAATGTTTTTCCACCATCATCAGAAACGGTTACATAAGTATGTAAATTATATATTCTATTCTCGTTTATAGGGTCAACATAGATCTCTGCATAATAAAATGGACGATTCCCTATGTTTTTATCTGAGACCTTTTTCCACTTAAAACCACCATCTTCTGATTTATATAAAGCATTCTTTTTTGATTCAATCAAGGCATAAATAATTTTTGGATTGCTTCGAGCTATAGCGAGTCCCATACGTCCAAGGTCTCCTTTAGGAAGGCCCTCTTTATCTGATAATTTTTTCCATTTATCACCTCCATCAAATGTGATATATAATCCTGAACTTGAGCCTCCAGATTTAAAGAACCAAGGCCACCTTCTAAATTGCCACATGTTGGCAATGAGTTTATTTGGGTTTTGCGGATCCATAACCAGTTCTCCAATACCGGTACTTTCATCAATATAAAGAATCTTTTTCCATGTATTTCCGCCATCCGTAGTTTTATAAATACCGCGATTTTCACTATCTCCCCAAGCTGAACCTTGAGCGCCTATGTAAACAACATCAGGATTTTTTGGATTAATAAGGACTCTATGAATGTTGCGGGTTTCTCCAAGGCCTTTAAATGCCCATGTTTTACCACCATCAATACTTTTATATACACCATAACCAGCAGATTGACTATTTCTAGGGTTGCCTTCACCTGAGCCTACCCAAATAACATCTGAATTAGTTGGATCAACAGCTACATCACCAATTGAAGCAGATTTTTGATCATCAAAAATAGGTTCCCATTTCACTCCACCACTTTCAGATTTCCATAATCCACCTGATGCAGTACCTACATAAATTATATCTGTATTGGATAGAACAACATCAATAGCTGTTACGCGGCCACTCATACCGCCAGGCCCAATAGATCTTGCTTTCATTGCTTTTAATTTTTTCATATCTAGTTCATCTGCGAAAACTATGGATGAAATAAATGTCAGTATATATAGGATTTTTAGTTTCATTTTTTCCTCAATTACTTAGGGTATTTTTCATAGAATTTTCAAAAGTACAGCCAAACTCAGAACCAATAGGAGACCCAGGTGGGGCTGAAGGTACATCAATAATCTCAAAATCTTCAGGATCATCAATGAAAGATTGAATTCGTTTATGAAGCATTTTATAGTGATTTCGATCTCGTTTTGAATTTGTATACTCTGATAATTCATCTACTTGTCTTTTTGCACTCTTCAATTCATCTATCTGTGAACTTTCTTTATAATTTGTTGGTATTCCACCTAGCAGCTTAAACTGATAATTTAATGTTTCAATATTGGCTAATATAATTGTTTTTGCTGCAGGTGAAGTTTTATTGTTTATTGCCAGACTTAACAAATGATCAAGTATTACAAAATCCACATTTCGTTTGACTTCTCCGCTTAAACCGCTAGGAGCTGCACGCAATAATGTTCCATTTGTAATTCGATTCATAATTTTTTCAAAGCCTGGTTGTTTTGAATCTCTGGCATGATATTCTATAAGACGCGTTGCTCTTTCCGGATGTAAAAGGACTCTACACGTCAACTTTGCAGCGGTCTCTGCTAAACTAACGCCATCAAATGTTACTCCGGTTCTATTATTAAATGATTCTCTTGTTCTTCCTCTTCCAGAAGCTCTAGGGGGAATTAACTTCAATAGATCTTCTCTTAAAACAAGAGAACTTGGCTGCAAAGTATTAATTAATCCATCTAATGCTTCAATTTGAAAATTTGGATCAAGAAACTCAGTAACTAGTTGTCCATCACCACGTAATGCATATGTAAAATTCAATCCTCCAATAACCTTAGCAGCAGCCTCAATTTGATATCGATGTAAAAAGTATATTGGTACTAAAACATCTTCAAGATCACTATAAGGCTGACCCATACGAATATTGTTTTCACCAAAATTATTTAATGCCACTTTTCTAACTTCCATTAGATTAGATAATTCAGAAACAGGATCTTCTCCATTATCCCAAAGGTGCGCTTTTGGATGTGCAGAACCCAGTGGTCGCGCATCTTTATCAGTAATAAAGATCAAATTTCTCTTTATTCCATCTTGAATAATATCTTCCAGTGCTGAATCTTCATCTATATCATCAGGAAAATCTTGATAGCCATAAGCAATTGTAATTTTATCCCATTCACCTATACCAACATCGTATGCATATCTCCATTCAACATCACCATTTCGATTTAATGATACAGTTGGATGAGGATAATCCATTACAGATTCGCGTCCATCAGAACTTGAGATAAAATTGTGTTGCAATCCAATTGTATGACCTATCTCATGTGCCACTAATTGTCTTACTCTAGCCAATGCCAATTCTTTCATGTAGCCGGGTACTCTTGTACTATTTTTATAAGGAGCAAGTAAGCCAGTTGCAATTAAATAATCTTGGCGGAGTCTGAGTGAGCCAAGCGAAACATTGCCTTTAATAATTTCACCAGTTCTTGGATCAGTGACAGAGCTGCCATAAGACCAACCCCTTGTAGCACGATGAACCCAATGAATCATATTATACCTTACATCCATCGGGTGGGCACCTTTTGGTAAAATTTTTACTTGAAATGCATTCTTATATCCTGCAGCTGAAAAGGCTTGATTCCACCAGCTTCCACTTTCTAGCATAGCTGTTCTCACAGGCTCTGGAACACCTGGGTCGACATAATAAATTATCGGTTCTTTAGCTTCGCTTTCTCGTGTTCGAGAGTTCTTTTTTTCTAGTCTGTGTCTTGTTATATAACGTTTATAAATAGATTCATCAAGTGGTACTGCGTAATCCTGGTATGACAATGCGTAATATCCAGCTCTTGGATCATGTTTCCTTGTTTTGTAATTATTATCAGGAAGTTTAACAAATGAGTGATGCATGCGAATGGTTATAGAAGTAGGAGTAGGAGTAACTTGGCGAATATATCCACCAGGATTAGAACCTGTAAAGGTTATTAAAGATTCAATTTCAGTATTATTGGGGAAATTAAGGGTAGCAGGAAGGTAGATAGCCGATCGGCTTTTATCTAATTTGTAATTTCCCATTTTTCTACCTTTAAGGCGCGCAACTACTTGATGAGCATCATGTAAGAAAAAATCAGTGGCATCAATTAGAACTCGATTATTTTCTTCTGTTTCAACTTTGAAACCCCAAAGAGTAGATTTAGCAAATGCATCAGTTACAGATTGTTTTTCATTAGGATCACTAGTAGTTGCCCTGAAAGAATAATTTGGTTGAATTAATAATATTTTTGGTCCGACTCTATGGAAATATACAATTCGTTCATTCCCTAGCTGTCCTCGATCAAGTCCAACATCATTAGATCCTACTCCTGCAGTCAAAGAGTTAACATATAAAAACTCTTGATCAAACTTTGAAATTTCTAACCAAATCTTTCCAGTGGTTTTATCCCAATACATATTAAAAAAGCCAGTCATTTTTTCCATAGATTTAGTTTTTTGATCTATGCTTGCACCAAAAACGATGCTGGAAATCAATATAAATTGGATAAATTTTTTCACAATTGCCTCCTCTTTACGGAAAGTGTATAATGCCAATTTAATCGTCTAATTATAAATGAAACAGAAAAAAGTGTCCTATGAACTTCACCATGAAAATTATTGTCATTAGATTGAACTCACAATAATCATGAAAAAATATTTAATTCTTTTTATTTTTATTTTCGGGTGTAATTCCAATCCAAAATTGAATAAAGTCAAGATCCCCATTGGAGATAGTGAAATGACTATGATATGGATTCCCAGTGGATCATTTATGATGGGTAGCTCTGATTCAATGGCAAAGAATGATGAGATGCCAATACATAAAGTTGAATTAGATGGTTTTTGGATTTCTGAAACTGCAGTTACGAATAATCAATTTGCATCATTTGTTAAGGAAACCAATTATGTTACAACTGCAGAAATAGCACCATCATTAGATGATATTATGTCACAATTACCAAAAAATACACCACCACCTCCAAAAGAATTATTGGTTCCGGGATCATTAACATTTATTAATAGTGATCAACCCGCATATCCTACTTCTAGTATTGATTGGTGGAAATGGTCTCCTCAGATTAGTTGGAAAAATCCAGGGGGAAAAGACTCATCAATAGATGGATTGGGTAATCATCCTGTAGTTCATGTCTCATGGTATGATGCTAAGGAATATTCATTGTGGTTAAATATGGAATTACCAACGGAAGCTCAGTGGGAATATGCGGCAAAATTAGGAGGTGTTTCAAATCACCGTGAGATAAATATTTGGCAAGGCATTTTTCCCATCAGCAATAATCGTACCGATGGGCATTTGAAAACAAATCCTGTTAAATATTATAAGCCAAATAATATCGGATTGTATGATATGGCAGGAAATGTATGGGAATGGGTTAGAGATTGGTATCGTCCAAATACATATTCAATGAAAAATCATAGAAAAAACCCACTTGGACCGAATTCAAGTTATGATCCATTAGAGCCTACAGTACCTAAACGGGTTACACGTGGAGGCTCCTTTTTGTGCAATGATCAATACTGTGCGGGTTATCGGCCTACAGCTAGAATGAAAACAAGCCCCGATACAAGCTTAGAGCATACTGGGTTTCGATGTATTATGACAGAACAGCAAATGAAAAGTTATCTGAAAAAAAATAATTATTCTTCCCAGGCTGGGCAAAGAAATTCCTTGTAATCACAGTTTTTACAGTTAAAGTCTGATTTTTTTGTCTCAAAAGTTTTTGATCTTATCCCTTCAGCAACCTTGCGAATTTTTTCACTGTACTCATCTAACTCATTTTCTGAAAATTGATGAGAAGAAATCGGGTCATCACCAAATCTTAAATAATGAAGAATAGCATTCCCTGCTGAGCCAGATATATCAGTTAAGGCGCCATTGTTGATTGCTTGGATATACAATGCTAATTGAATATTGTTTTTAGCTTTTTCTTTTTTTCTACTAGTTTTGTAATCAATAATATTTAGTGAGTCACCCACCTTATCAATACGATCAATTTTTCCAGAGATATTTACATTAATATCTTTCATTGTATACGAGAAGTGCCTTTCTACATCAGCAACATCTGGTGGATTTTCACTTATAAATTGGAAGTAGTCAGACAAAACCTCTTCGCCTTGCTTTTTGAATTCGTCAGCCCGCAAACGATATTCAAAAGAATCTTCACGCCAATATTTTTCTAGTAAGCCTAATAACGCATCTTTGGTTTGTTTCTCTTTAGGTAGACTATGATATTCTTCTAAAATGGCATGAATTATTAATCCAAACTCTGAACTGGCTCGAGTCTTTTGCTCAGGCACTTTATCTATGTATTTAAGCCTATACTTGTATGAGCAGGAATTATAAGTGTTAATCTTACTTGATGAAAGATTAAGAGTAGAATTGCTTGTTGTTTTCTTATCAAAAGTTGCTGCATTGATCATGCTTGTATTATTTTCCATTTCAGAAAGAATATCTCGTGCATTATTAATTTGATTTGCAGCAATCTCACGATTCAGATCAGCTAACAATTGTTGTTGTCTTTCATTTAATGAAAATTGTTTTTCTGAATTGCTATCCATTTCTTTTATCTCCATGGGTTGTGGATTTATTTTTTCTAATTCTTTAGTGAAAAGGGATTGGGTTTTAGTAGGACCAAACAAATATAGTTGGTTTTCAGCTCTTGTAATTCCAACATAGAAAACCCTTCTTTCTTCTTGGATATGAAGCTCTCGAAAATCGAAGTCAGTATTTTGCCCCCAAGCTGTCCAAGATGTTGGAAGGCGATCAATAACCTTAGGTTTAATCAATCTGCTTGGAAAGCTACCACTATAAAGGAATGGTATTATTACTATGGGAAACTGTAATCCCTTGCTTTGATGGATAGACATGACTTGTACAGCGAGATTTTTATTATCAATGTCAGGTTGGGCTGCACTTTGATTTTTATCTAAAGCCATAATATCCATAAATCTTAGCCATTTGTTTAATTCTCCACTTGGATCCTTATTTACAAATTTTTCTGCAAGATCCAATATTTTACCTGCATTAGCTAAATTCAATCGATGAGTATATCGATATTCAGTTCGAAGTTCTTTGATAAATGGTGAAGATTTTAATACTTTGAGGATTTGCCAGACCATTTCATCGGCCTTGAGTGTTTTATTGTGGGCTTTTTGAAGAGTTGAAAGAGATTTGAGTACAAATCCAATATCGGTTGAATCAGGTTGAAGTTTTTCTAGATAAACAAGTTTATCATCAATAGATGTTCTTTCAAGTGATTTAAAGAATTTTGTTGTCCACTCTTCGCCGCATTGCTGTTTAAGAATCCTATAAAGTGCAATATCAGCTTTATGATCTTTAATAATTAAATGTCCCCATGATAAGACATTTTTAATGATAGGTACATCAAAGAACTTCTCAATATGAACATCAACAGGAATAGCAGCTTTCTGCATTGCATCAGATACAGCTGTAACATTCCCCCATCCACGACAAATAACAGCAATATCGCCATATAAAGCATCTCCATTATTGATGAGTGAGTGTATCAGAGTTGGTAATTTTTCAAGTGTTTCTTGTTTGTTTGCCTGAATCCACAAAGGTTTTAATCCAGTCTTGACATTGCCATCAGGACATATCAAAATTTTTGGTGTTCTATTTGGATTATGGCTAATAGTATCATTAGCCATATCAAGAATCTGTTTAGTTGAACGTCTATTCTCAGATAGAGTGATCTCAGCATAATTTGTATGAGATTCATATCGATTTCTGAAGTCAGAAATATTGTAATAATTTGCTCCGCGGAAGGAGTATATACATTGATCTTCATCTCCTACAACTGTGATACTGGGGTTCTCAGTCATTATGAGATTCACAATTTTGTTGAGAGCATAATTATTATCCTGATATTCATCGATAAAAATATGTTTAAACTCTTTTCGAACTTTTTTTAATACAGAATCATTATTATTAAGCAATTCGTAACAACCAATAATCATATCTCCAAAATCTAGAGCTTGTTGATTCATTTTCCCTTCTTTATAAAAGGAATAAGCATTGACCAAATCTCTTAATTGGAAAGGTATATCATCAAATTTTGTATTGTCAGGATGGATTCCTGGGAAGTTCTTTTTTATCCAATCTTGAGAATCATCAAAATTATTTATTTTTTTCTCAAGTTCATTTAAAGAAAGTAGTTCATCACTCACGCGTCCAAAAAAAGGAATGAAGGACTCTTGTATTGTACTCATAGGGTTTTCAGAGAAGACTCTTGATTTGACAAAATCCATATCATCAAAATGATTGATAAGATAATATAGAGCATCATTTTTATCCCAAAGCACATCATTCAATCGATCTTCAGGTCCATATCTTCTCATGATGGAATGACAAAAACTATGAAAGGTCCCGATAAAAATGGAATCTGCCTGCTCACCCATAATGGATTTCAAAGTATTTTGAGCTTCAGAAGTTGCCTTTTCAGTAAAGGTAAGCAGCAGGGTGTTTTTTGATTTTATAGTGTCCGAAGCAATAAGATGACGAATCCTGTGAAGTAAGGTTGATGTTTTTCCTGTGCCAGCACCAGCAATGATCATCAATGGTGAAGGAGAGTGATTAATAGCCTCATCTTGGTTTGGACTTGCTTTAAAGTTTCCATAGGAATATGGCATTGTAGAAGTTAGTGAAATAGTTATTTGATAAAAAATATTTCGTCGTATTTCAAAAATTATTTGTTAATTTTTTAACCTTATAAGAAATTAATTATCTAATTGAGTAAATGAATAAATCAATAAAATTGGAAAAAAGGACATAAATCATGAAAAAACTAATCTTGCCAATCTCAACTTTATTACTAACGGCTATTGGCTGTGATAATCCAATGTTAGATAATCGAGTTGAACTAGATAATTCGGAATTACAGGACTTTTCCTCTGAATTAGCCTCGGATCTAGGACTAAGTAAATCATCTGCTAGTGCAGTTAATGATGTTATAAGTCGACATGGGGGTAGAGGGAAACATCGAGAGCCGGGATTTCTATGGAAAGTTTCTGGTGAACTAGCTGACAAATTATCCGAAGAAGAAAAAGCCCGTCTCTTTGAAAAAATGGAAGAAAAAGAAATCCCATTATTTGGTAGCTTGAAAACCTTAAAAGGTAAAAAAGGAAAAGGTAGCAAAGGGAAAAAAGGCTCTAGTTATTTTGACGGTATTAAAAAAGTCTTAACAGATGACCAAAAAGTAACCTTCAAAGCTATAAAGGTTGCATATAAAGAAAAATTTAAAACAATTCAAGGTCAGGTTAAAGACGGTACACTTTCTAAGGAAGATGCTAAAGCCCAAAAGGATGCTTTAAAGGAAGCAATGAAAGCTGAGATTGATGCACTACTTACTGATGAACAAAAAGCTCAACTTGAGCAAAATAAAGCTGATCGTAAAGAAAAACGAAAAGCTTATCGAGACGCAACCAAAGCTGTAAAAATAGCCGTGCTTGGAATGACGACTGATCAATTAACTGCATTTGATGCAGCTCATCAGGAAGCAAGAGAAGCAGCCAAAGCTCTATTTGAAAAATCAAAAAATGGTGATATCGACAAAGATACATTAAGAGAAGGTTTAAAAAATATTTTTGCCGAAAAAAATGAAAAAATGGAAGGTATCTTTAATGATAACCAATTAGAGATTATTAAAATTCATAAAGCTCTTTCATTGCGAAAGAAAAAGCATAAAGGTAAAAAAGGTAAAGGCGGAAGTAAGAGCAATAAAGGTTAAGATTACAACCTAACCTTTAAATCAACATTAAAAAGGGCTGAACTAATTATATAGTTCAGCCCTTTTTTTCTTTTTAACTTTTTGCACATCTTTAGTGTCTAAATATATTGAAGCGAAACTTTTTATTATTATAGGAACAACTATGAAAAAATTATCATTATTTCTTTTATTAGTATTGTTTGCAACGATTGGTTGTGAAAAATTAATGAAAGAAGATATCTTTGTTGAAGACCCTGAACTTCAGGCTTTGTCTGACGGCTTAGATGCTGATATTGGTTTAAGCAAAAGTAGCATTAATGCTTTCAATGATGCTCTTAATCGACATGGAAAAGATGGAAAACATCGTCGTGACCCTGGATTTTTATGGAAAGTGGCTGCAGAATTGCAGGCTGAGCTTTCTGATGATGAAAAACAGAGACTTTTTGGATGGATGGATGATCAACTAGTCCCTTATTTATATGGGGCAAATATGGATAAGAGAGGTGGGGATAGACCTGGAGGTCCTCATAGTAGTGGAGCCGATATAAAAATGTTATATACGGTTTTAGATGATGCCCAAAAAGAGACTCTTCGAACCATACTAGAATCATATAGAACTCAAATGTCAGCAGTAATGAATAAGGTGAAAGATGGTACTCTAGATAGAGATGCTGCAAAAGCAGAGTTAGAAGCCCTAGAAACATCTATGGACGCAGAAATTGACGCATTGTTAACCGATGATCAGAAGGCTGCAATTGATGCTATGCTTGCAGAAATGAAACAAAAAATGGATGCTATGAGACAAGCCGCTCATGATGCCATGGTAGGTGCTTTAGAAATGAGCTCTGAACAAGAAATTTCCTTAGAAACAATAAATAAAGAATCTGCTGAGGCACAAAAATCGCTAATGGAAAAAGCAAAAACTGAGGAGATGGGAAGGGAAGATCTTAAGGAAGCACTTACACAATTAATTGCTGATCGAAATAGTAAAATTGAAGCACTATTTAATGAGAAACAAGTTGAAACAATTAAAATTTATACTGCATTGAGCATGCAATATTCAAAACACTGTGGCCAAAAAAGAGATGATAAAGGGAATCGTGGCGATGGTGGCGGTAAAAAATAATTTAATTTTATAGTTAATTTTGAATTGAGGCTATTTCAATTTTTTGAGATAGCCTTTTTTTTTTACATGAACATTTTAACTTTTTAATCGTTTTATTGTCTAATAGGTATATGCATGAGAACGGACGAAGAACTTATAAAACAATTTCAAAATGGAAGCGAAGAAGCGTTTAATGAGTTGGTTAAACGCCATCTACCAGATACATATGGTTTTTTTATCAAGTTCACATCAGATCCAATTGAAGCAGAGGATTTAGCACAGGATGTTTTTATCAAAATGTATAAGGCTCTTAAAAAATTTAGATTTCAGTCAAAGTTTAAAACATATCTTTATCGTGCAAACATTAATATGTCGAATACTTACTTCAAAAGGAACAAGTGGCGCAATTTACTCCATTTGGACCAAGCACCTGAGCCAGTCTATATGGATACCTCGAATGAAGATGAATGGAAACGTAATGAATTATGGAATGCAGTTTCAAAGCTACCCTCTAGGCAGAGAATGGTTGTAACTATGAGAATTTCTGATGAAATGCCATATAAAGATATTGCTAAGGTCATGGGAATTAGTGAAAATTCAGCTAAAGTAAATTATCATCATGCGGTAAAAGCTTTGAAAGATCAATTAGAGAATTGAATTATGAATATTGAAAAAGAATTAAAAAATATTATCCGATCTCAAGATCAAACTATAGATACGGATGATTTTATAAATAATTTGCATGCAGAGCGTAAGCGTCGAATTGCAAAAAAAATTGGTTTTCTTAATGGAGTATCGGCAGCTGTATTTTTGACCATATTCGGTTTTGCATCAATGAGTCAGCTAACTGATGATTTTACTGTTTATGCGTCCAATGATCTCCAACCGTTAGAAGTAATGGATTCAGAAACAGAGGCGTATGTTTATGACATTGCTTCCTACTTAGTAGATACAAGCGATGATATTTGGGAAACCATAATGTTTTTGGATGAAATCCAATATGAACCTGTCATTGCTGTGAATAATAGAGGTGTAGAATGAAAAGAAATATTATCCTATCGATCTTTTTAATTGCCACAGGACTATTATTGGCTCAACCTGGGAAACCAAAAGGACCAGGTGGCCAATATAGCGAAAGAATGGAAATGATGATGATCTGGAAATTGACCGATCATTTGGAACTTTCAGAAGATCAGGCAGAAAAGTTTTTCCCTGCGATGCGCGTACATCAGAAAGAACTGATGGAAATTCGTAAAGAGGAAAAGGAATTATTTAATCCTACTTTTACTAAAGTGAAAAAAGGTGAGAAAGTTTCCAAGTCTGATGTTAATAAGCTATTAGGCAATATAAAATCCTTTGAAGAGAAAAAGACCAAAGGTAGAATTAATTTTATTAAAAAATCAGGTGATATATTGGATCCAACTCAGCAAGTAAAACTTTTAATGTTTGAACCGACTGTAAAGCAACAGATGCAAAGAAGAATGAAAGAAAGTTATAGACCTCCGATGCGCGGTGGAAAACAAAAAAACAAACGGCGATTTTAATTTATTTTAATTGTTAAAAAAACCCCCATTATTTGGGGGTTTTTTGTTTTAGTTAGGTGGGTTATAGATATAATTTATATACACTTATCCAAAGCATTTAATGTCAAAAATATACAATTTTAGTGCAGGACCAGCAATGTTAGACGCTTCAGTTCTAGAAGCTGTGTCTGAAGCCTCAAAAAATTATGATGGGCATGGCTTAAGTTTGATGGAAATGAGCCATAGATCAAAACCAGTTATGGATATGGTTTATGAGACAGAGTCTTTAACTCGAG
>NZWI01000002.1 GCA_002701875.1 Fidelibacterota bacterium | reverse complement strand
TTGTATTGATGACACCCACGGTTCTTGAAGGTGGTGAAATAAATGTGAGTGCTACGCGAGCTGTTTTAGGAGTTACACCTGTTTCATTTTCCAATTTATCAGCAAAAGAAATTGAGACACGATACTCTGCTGAAGATGTTCCAATGGTACTTTCGACTGAACCAGGTATTTGGTCTTACAGTGAGAGTGGAAATGGGACTGGCTATTCATATTTATCTATCAGAGGTTTTGATCAGAGTCGAATAAGTGTTATGCTTGATGGCGTTCCTATAAATGACAATGAAAGTCATCAAGTTTATTGGGTTGATCATGGCGATATACTAGCGGATGCTCAAAATGTTCAAATCCAACGAGGGATCGGAAATAGCCTCTATGGATCTACTGCATTTGGAGGAAGCATCAATGTTAATTCTCAAATTGCTAGTGATAATAGAGAAATTGACCTCTCAATTGGTTCTGGTGAGTGGAAAACAAAGAGATATCGCGCTCGTTATCGCTCAGGCAAAGACTTAGGTGAAAATTTGAATATGACTCTAAGAGTGTCAAATATATCATCAGATGGATACCGCAACAATCATAACTCAAAACAAAATGGAATGTTTTTTGGCTTAGAGCACATAGGTGAAAAGTTTACTAACCAATTTAGAGCTTTAATTGGTCATGAAAATACGCAATTGGCATGGGATGGTATTCATATGAATGATATTGAAGATCGAGTTAAACGCCGATTGGGGAGTAAAGCCTATACAGATGATTTCTTGCAGCAAGTTTATTCGGTTAACACTTATGGCAAGCTAACAAAAAATATTTTTCTAAGGAATGTAAGCTATCTTGTAATTGGAAAAGGATATTATGAGATAGCTAAAACAGGTCAGAATTATTATTCATATAATTTAGATTTAAATAATCAATATACTGATTTGCAAGAACAAAATATGTTAACTGATCTTCTTCGTAGAAAGTGGATAAAAAATAATTATTATGGTTTAGTGCCTACATTTACTTGGACAAGTGATCAACTTCGAATAGATATTGGTGTTGAAATGCGTTTTTATACAGGTGATCATTTTGGAGAAGTAACAAATTTTTCTAATTCTTCACTTTCCTCATCTTTAGGGAAGGGCTGGTACAAATATTACGAATATTTGGGTAAAAAGAACTCGACTACTTCTTTTACACATTTTTTATGGCATCCCCAAAATCAACCATTTACACTAACTGCGGATTTCCAAAGCCAAAAACACCATTGGACTTTAAATCAGAAAATAATTGGACATGCTTCTGGCCATAAGCTTTCAGCAGATTGGGATTTTTTTAATCCACGATTGGGAATGGTTTGGGAAATAGGTGATTCTATGCATGTATTCGTTAATTGGGGTAAAGCACAAAAAGAGCCTGCAGATAATCAAATTATTCAGGCAGATGATGTATGGAGCACGCCAGTTATGGCTGCTGCAGAAGTTATAACTAATTTTGAATGGGGTATAGATTTCACTTTAGGAACAGGTCATGTTCGACTTAATGGATATAATATTCAATACTTAAATGAACAATTAAAAAATATAGATATAAACCAAGAAGGTGAATACGAATATTATTCGGCAGATTCCACTGCTCATATGGGGTTTGAATGGGAAACCGGGTTTATATTAAATAGGAGATGGAGTACATCTGTAAATGGATCTATGCTTATGAATTATTTTTCGAATGGTAAGAGTCTACCTAATGTGCCTGAATCGTTATTTAATTTTTTTCTACATTATCGACCAATTAATTCTGGTTTACTTTTTTTGCATTGGCGTCGTGTTGGACATATGTATATTGATAAAGACAATACTGAAGCTGGGAAAATTGACTCTTATGGAATTTGGAACATTGGTGCTCAATATAAATGGAATGAGCTAGAGGTGATGTTAAAAATTAATAATTTATTTGATAAACTCTATTCAACTTACGGATACGGATATGACTATGATGGTTATCATGCCTATTACTGGCCTGGATCTACAAGGAATTCATTTTTAAGTATTTCATATTCTTTTTAATCAAAAAAGACTTAGGGTTATATCTAATAACCTATTTCAATTAAATTGACTGTTCTATGGAAGATAATTTATCTAAACGAAAACGATTATTCTTAATCGATATATATGCTATCTTTTATCGTGCTCATTTTGCGATGATACGTAATCCATTAATTAATAGCAAAGGTATGCACACATCAGCACTTTTTGGCTTTACTAATCAAGTCCTAAAATTGTTACGTAAAGAAAAACCTGATTATCTCGTAGCAGCCAGCGATTCATCTAAAAAAACTTTTCGACATAAAAAATATCCGGATTATAAGGCAACTCGAGAGAAAATGCCTGAAGAAATGCAAGATCAATTGCCCTACCTGTGGAAATTATTAAATGCAATGAGAATTCCCACTATTGAAAAACCTGGATTTGAGGCAGATGACATTATAGGCACTTTAGTTAAGCAAGCTGATCTGAATGAATTGGATTCATACATAGTCAGTGGTGATAAAGATTTTATGCAATTAGTTAATAACAATATTTTTCTATATGCACCATCTGGAAGGCAAGCTGATATTAAAGTGTACGATAAAGTTGGAGTAAAAGAAAAATGGGGTGTACCACCGGAAAAAATTATTGATTTATTAGGTCTTATGGGAGATTCATCTGATAACATTCCAGGAGTGAGAGGTGTTGGTGAAAAAACTGCCGTCAAGTTAATTCATGAATATGGATCACTCGAATCAGCTTTAGACCATGCTGATGAAGTAAAGAATAAACGTGCGCGAGAAGGTTTGCAAAATTGTCGTGATGAAGCTTTGTTAAGCAAAGAATTAGTTACTATTGATACTGAAATGAAAATAGACACAAGCTTTAATGATATGTTAACGGATGGCTTTAATATTAATGAATTAGATTCACTTTTTCAGGAATTAGAGTTTCAAGCACTTCAAAATCAATTAAGAACATTAAAAGGTGAAACGCCTTCAATTGAAAAAAGACCTGAAAAAGATTATAAATCTCTTACAACAATTGAAGAAATAAAATCTTTTGTGAAGTCAATTGAAGAAGATTCTTGGTTGTCATTTGATCTTGAGACAACCTCATTAGAAACTATGAGCTGTGATATTGTAGGATTGTCATTTTCTAATAGAAAAAATACAGGTGTTTATTTGCCTATTCATTTCAAAGAGAAAGTTTCAGACCTGTTTGATGACCAATTATCAATTGTTCTAGATATTATTAAGCCAATTATGGAAAATGAGAAAATTCCAAAAACAGGACAAAATATAAAATTTGATGGATTAATTCTTAAGCGTCATGGTATAGATGTAAAAGGAATAAAATTCGATACCATGATTGCTGCTCATCTACTAAAACCTGAATCTAGAAATCTAAAATTGGAGACCTTAAGTCTTCAGAAATTGAATTATCGTATGGTTCCTATCGAAGACTTAATAGGTAAAGGTCGGCAACAAACCTCCATGGCTGATGTAGAACTGGATAAAATTGCCTTTTATGCTGCAGAGGACTCAGATGTGGCTTTACAGCTTACATACATTTTAATTAAAGAATTAAAAGAAGAGGGTTTATATACCTTTTTTAAGAGGATTGAAATTCCTTTATTATCCGTTCTTCTAGAGATGGAGTATAATGGAATATATATTGATGCAAAAATGTTAGGAAAAATGTCAACAGATCTTGGCAAAATAATCGATCAGCTTAAAATCAAAATAAATAATGAAGCAGGGACTGAATTCAATATTAATTCTACACAACAATTGGCAACAGTTTTATTTGATGTAATAGGTTTGCCTTTGGTAAAGAAACGTTCTACTGCTGAAAATGTATTAGAGAGGTTGAAGAATGAGCATATTATACCCGAATTAGTTTTGGAATATCGAAAATTAAATAAATTAAAAAATACCTATATTGATGCTTTACCAGCATTAATCAATAAAAAAACGAAACGAGTTCATTCCACATTTAATCAAACTATAGCTGCAACAGGTCGTTTATCATCCAGTAATCCCAACTTTCAAAATATACCAATTCGTACAGAAGAAGGAAAAAAGATTCGTAAAGCATTTAAAAGTAATGATCCTAAAAAATTGATTTTATCAGCTGATTACTCTCAAATCGAATTAAGAATTATGGCACATTTAAGCCAGGACAAAGCTTTGCTTGATGCTTTTAATAAAGGAGAAGATGTCCATAAAAGAACTGCTGCATTAGTATTTGGTGTAACTATGAAAGATGTTCATCCTGATATGAGACGAACAGCAAAAATAGTTAATTTTGGATTACTTTATGGAGCAGGCCCATTTAGAATGAGCCAAGAATTAGGGATTCCGATAAAGGAGGCAAAATCAATTATTCAAACCTACTTTGAAATGTATTCAGGAATTAAAGATTATATTGATATAACACTTGAAGAAGTTCGTAAAAATCAATTTGTTGAAACAATGCTTGGACGTAGAAGGCCAGTATGGGATATTGATAGCACCAACCATCTTCATCGTGAAGCAGCAAAGAGGATGGCTATAAATATGCCTATTCAAGGAACCAATGCAGAAATGATTAAACTAGCTATGATTGCTATTCAACATAAATTGCAATCTGATAAAATGGTGGCAAAAATGATTTTGCAAGTTCATGATGAATTAGTTTTTGAAGTTCCTAAAAGTGAAATTGAAATACTTCAATCAATGGTTGTTGAAGAAATGGAGAAATCTCTTCCCATAAGCGTCCCCATAGTCGTTGACTGTGGGTATGGAGAATCTTGGTATGAGGCACATTAATGGAAGCAAGTATTACACTTAAAAAAGTAGGAAAATTGGTAGGAGACAAAACAATCCTTGCCAGTTTGACTTTTGGTATAGAAAAGGGATCGTTAGTCGCAATTATAGGTGATAATGAAGCTGGTAAATCAATGCTCTTAAGAGTTATCTCTGGTATAGAATATCAAGAATATGGTCAGATTTTTATCAATGGGTTAGATTCACAAAAAAGGCGCAATAAAGCTATGCTATCTCTAGGGTTTGTGCCTCACGAATTAGATCTTGATCCATGGTTAACGCTTGAAGAAAATATACGTTTTATTGGCATGCTTTATGGTGAAAGCATGGAAACCATTAATACTAGAATGATTCAACTTTCTCGAGAGCTTCACATTACAACTTATCTTAAGAAAATGGTTAAGGATATCTCTCCTGGTATAATTAAGAAAGGGATGATTATTCGCGCATTAATTCATGACCCTGAAATACTTATCTTAGATGATCCAACTGCTTTTATGGATGCTGAATCTTATCGACAAACCTGGGACTTACTACTTCGTTTTAAAAAAGAAAAAACTATCGTATATGTTAGTCAATCCTTACAAGAAGTAGAAGAAGCTCACGATCGAATTTTAGTTCTTGAAGATGGTAAAATTGCTTTAGATGGAAGCTTAGATCGTCTTCTTGGAAGTACATTCGAATACCACCAATTTCAAATTGAATTTGAAGATCTTACTGATGAACTTTTTATGACATTATCTAAATTACCAAAAGTTAAAAATCCGTCTCGCATTGGTCATAGTATTCATTTTTATGGACGCGAAAGAGGCGTCTTCTTTGAAGTATTAAATGCTGCCGCTTCATCTGTGATGAAGGATATTCGCGTAAAAAAACTTGGATTACAAGATCTCATGGATGCAAAATATGCAAAAGATGGTATACATTGATTAAAGCATTGTTAATTAGAAGATACTGGCTTTTAAGACATAGATTTATGTCAACAATTGCATTTGTGGTATTGATTCCGCTACTATTACATATTACTCTTACGATGGTAATGAAAAATATCTTTATTTATTCATTAGATAAGATACCGTATGAAATTTGGGTATTCCCTGGTATTGTTTTGCTGGTTTCTATTTTGTCCGCCTATGCTGTTTTATATAGAGATTTATTTGATTTAAGAATCCATAAAAAATCATTCATACCTATTACATTAGCACCATTTAGTAAGTTTTTTTTAGTAGCAGGATTTCTAGTCGCTGCTATCGTTGAATCACTCATTTATGGAATATTATCTATGATTATTCTTTCATTCTTTTTATCTCAGTCACTATATTGGTATTTTTATCTAGCTATCCCTCTTTTTGGAGTTATTTTTTTATTTCTTTTTGTTAATCTACTATTAACTATCTCAATCTTAACTGAGAGAATTACAACCTTCTTATCTATGATAATAATATTATTCTTTTTTATGATATTTGGAACCGGCATTCTATTTGAATTTGAATTTTACCCAAAAATGCTCGGGATAATACTTGCTTATAACCCTTTTAGCTTGGTTCTTTCTGAATTACGAGGTTTTCTTTTTTCAACTCATATTAATTGGATATGGATATTTGTTCCAATGATAACAGGATTTGTATGGACGTGGATGAATGCTTTCATATTAAAACGGACTTTGAAACAATGATTGCTTACCTCTCTGGTGCGATGGAATTTGCTGATGATGAAGGATCCGGCTGGCGAAAAGATTTAACTAAGTGGTTATATGACAACCTAGGTCATGAAGTTTATGACCCAGTTATCCAATCAGCAAAATTAATTGATAAATATGGAGGGAATGACTATCGAAATTGGAAAATTTCAGATCCAAACAAATATGCTGATTTTATTCGTCTTTGTGTTGATTATGATATTGATAATGTTCGACATCATACTGATTATGTTATTTGTCTCTGGGATCATAATGTACTAAAGGGTGCAGGGACGCATGCAGAAGTAACAATAGCCTATGAATCAAAAAAGCCAGTGTTTTTGATTAATAAACTTCCTGCAGCAGATTTGAGTGGATGGATCATGGCATGTAGCACTAAGATTTTTAAAGATTTCAATTCATTTAAAACCTATTTATTAGATAAATATCGATTGACGTGATTAGCAACCCTAAAGCTATAATTCATTTAGATAGGTTGTGTGCCAATTATGAGTTAATAAAGAAAAAATTTCCAAATAAACAAATAATGTCCGTTGTGAAAGCAAATGCTTATGGACATGGAAGCGTAGAATGTGCATTGGCACTAGAGAAAAGCGGTTGCAATTCTTTTGCAGTATTTACAATTGATGAGGGGATTGAACTTCGCAATGCAGATGTTCAATCAGAAATATTAGTTTTCAGTAGAATGGATATACATCGATTAAGTGATGCAGTAAAAAATAATTTAATTCTTAATATATGTGATAAGTCTGATCTTTTGGAAATAGATAATTATATTAACAATGGAGGGATTTCACCAATTTTTCATTTAAAAGTGGATACAGGTATGACTAGACTTGGGATTGATTATAATGATGCATTTGAAACAATAAAAAAATTAAAAAAATATCCTCAAATTAATTGTGAAGGAATTTATTCTCATTTTTCAACTGCAGATGAAGGAGATCTATCTTATGCGCTCAATCAACTCGAAAAGTTTAATGCCATTTTAAAATTAGCTGATGAAGTGGGAGTCTCATTTAAAGCTATTCATTTTTCAAATAGTGGGGCTTTATTAAATCTTAATCAGAATAGAATGACACATGTTAGAGTAGGGATGATGCTGTATGGCGCATATCCTTCTAATGAAGTACCACAAGAATTAATAATTAATCCAGTTATGGAGTTTAAAGCATCTATAGTTCAGGTCAGACGGGCTTTATCGGGTACGAAAGTGAGTTATGGTGGGGTGTATAAAACAAAATCAGATACAAATATTGGTGTGATTCAGTGCGGGTTTGCTGACGGCTTACCTAGGCCATGGTATAAAGGGGGTTTTGTAAGTTTTGAAGGTAGATCTTTTGAAATAGCTGGCCGAATCTGTATGGACCAATTTATGGTAAATTTTGAAGAAGTGGAGCCAGCAATTGGAGATGAAGTTTTATTATTCGGCTCAAATGAGAATGAAAAGATTAAGATGGAAACCATAGCAAACCATATCGATTCTACTCCTTATGTTATTTCAACGAGTATCGGTGGAAGAACTGAAAGGATCTTTAAAGATTAATTTGATAGAAAATATTATATTAACTTATTTATGAAACGAAAAAAACATATTCTACGTAAAATATTATTAAATATTTTTGGATTCACTCTCCTTTCTAGCCAAACCTACAATTATAGTGTAGTAATGCCAGTGCCAGATCTATCTTTTCATTCATCGGTCTTTTATGGATTAGATATTCTTGAGCAAATGGATTTCAAACCATTGTACGATAAAAGCATAGGAGTTTTTACAAATCAGACTGCTGTTAATAGAAAAGGAGTCCATCTCTTAGATTTATTAAAATCTCATTCTAAAATTAATGTAGAAGTAATATTTACTCCACAATTTGGATTATTTGTTGATCAAAATGAGCGATTTAAAATTAAAGGAAAAGAAAAATTTGATCCGATTCATAATGCAAGAATAGTTGAGGTTTTTGGTAGAAATGTCAAACCTCCAGAATGGTCTGTGAAAGATTTAGATCTGATTTTAATTGATCTCCAAGATACTGGAGTTAGGTATTCTACCTATTTAGCAACAATAACAAAAATTTTAGAAGTTGCGAGCGAATGGAGGATCCCAGTCATAGTGTTAGATCGACCAAATCCACTACGAGGAGATAGAATAGACGGCCCAGTAGTAAGAGAAAAATTTCAGTCTTTTGAAGGATATCATCTAATACCAATACGTCATGGTATGACTATTGGCGAACTTTCAGTTATGGCAAATGAGATGGGATGGATTAAAGATATGAAAAGAGCTAATTTGACTATTATTCCGATGGCTAATTGGAAGAGATCATATTGGTTGGATAAATCAGAACATCCTTGGATTAGCCCCCACCCAAACATTAGAGATATTAGAGCAAATTTATCTTATGTTGGTTTTGGATTACTAGAGGGAAGCAATCTAAATGATGGTCGCGGAACTGATCGTCCATATATGCGTGCAGGTGCGCCTTGGCTATCTGGATTTCATTTAGCTGAAAAATTAATCAAGCTTGATTTACCTGGTGTAGAATTTAGAGTAGTCGAATATATACCCAGAAAAAAACCAGCGGATAAAGCAATCCCATTGCATGTAAATAAAGTTTGTAATGGAGTAGATATCCTTATAACAGATCCAAACCGATTTGATCCACTAGCAACGGCAACCTCAATTATGATTTTAGCGAATCAATTATACCCAAAAGAATTCAAATGGGATGAGTTAAATCGCATTGATATGTTATTTGGTCATAGCCAACTAAGACTTTTTGCTGCTCAAGGGAAACCAGCAAATTATTTACCTCCATTATGGCTAAAAGATGTAATCAAATTCAATGAGTTTAGACAAAAATTTCTTCTGTATGAATAATCGATGACTATAAGACTTTTCCTCCCTTTATTTTTTATTACTATAACTTTTGCACAAACTCATTTTACAATTCCTCAAAATGTTTGGAGACTGAGTCTTGAGCAAAATAATAAATTAGGAAATTGGAAAGGTCATGACGGAAGGAATGGTTGGAATGACTTTCCTTATCAATTAGACACCTCTGTTCATATTGTTAATCAGCATTGGATAAATAATATAAGCACGCAAACTATTCTAATTGAGTATGGAGTTACAAATCGTTCTAACTTTATAATAAATATTCCTATAATAAAAAACTTCAAACAAACTCATACTTGGCTCTCACCTTCAGCAGATATAGACACCCTGATGCATTTATTTCATCCGAAAAATAAATCTACATCAGGATTAGGAGATGTGACTTTAGGACTTAACGTATTAGTTATCGGCAATCCTTCTTGGAGAGGAGGAAAAAATAAATATTCTCTTTATAGTGGAGTTGATATGATAATGCCCTTTGCTAAACCACTTGAGAAATTTAATTCAAAAAATATTGACGAGAATGGCATACCATATCACTTTAAGCATTTACCTATAGGAAGTGGGTTGACTCAATGGAGGCTAAAAACATTTGGGGAGTTTTATAGGAAAATAAAAGGTCGATTAATTAATATTAATTGGTCGACCAGTATTTCAATTTTTAGCAGAAATGAAATTAATCCTGAAATTTCTTTTTTATCAGTTAACGGAACTATAAGCCCAGACTCTATTGCGCGTTCAATTGGTTCAGTTCTGTATGATAAGGGAGACCAATTGTATGGTTCAATAATTGGACAAATAGAAGTGTTACCTAAGAAATGTTTTGTTTCAATGGGTATGGATTGGATGGTCTCAGGTAGAGATAAATATTTTTCAAATAATGATTCTTGGGATAAATGGATGGTGGAACGCCAAAATTTTGATACTAAAAAATCAATATCGTCTCAATTAATAAAAATTAATCTATTAAATGTCGATTCTTTCGATCGGTTTGGACCTATACCTTTCGAATTAGAGATAGGAGCAAGGTGGTTTGTACCGATATTAACAAAACATTCATTTGGGTATAGATCAAGTTGGATTCGTATAAGCTCTTACTTCCAAGCTTGGTAGTACCCTATATTTATGTAATAATTAAATTAATAAATGATTAATTCAAAAAAATCAATTCTAGCTTGGTCTTTTTATGACTGGGCAAATAGTGCTTTTGCAACAACGGTCATGGCGGGATTTTTCCCAGTATTTTTTAAGGAATATTGGTCAACTACTGATAGTGTAACACTTAGTACATGGTATTTGGGTTTAGGAATCTCTATTGCATCTATTTTAGTTGCTGTGCTTGCTCCATTTATTGGTGCGATTGCTGATAGAGGTACAGCAAAGAAAAAATTATTAATATTTTTTGCATTTCTAGGAATAATTGCTACTGGAGGCTTGTGGATAGTTAATCAGGGACATTGGCAGATCGCCATTTTATTTTATATCATAGCTTCTATTGGTTTTATGGCTGGTAATATCTTTTATGATTCACTATTACCAGCTGTGGCATCTAAAGATAAGTTCGATTACACATCATCTATGGGATTCTCTTTGGGATATATAGGGGGAGGATTACTCTTTTTAATCAATGTATTGATGTATTTGCAACCACATTTTTTTGGAATTCCTGATGGGGAAACTGCTATACGATTATCATTTATATCTGTTGCTGTTTGGTGGGCTGTTTTTTCTATTCCAATCATACTATTTGTAAAAGAACCTAAAATTCATGATCCTATTGGAATTTGTTCAGCAGTTAAAGAAGGATGGGGCCAATTAATATCAACTTTAACTAAGATTAGGGAGCTTAAAGTCGTTGGAACTTTTCTTATGGCATATTGGCTATATATTGATGGTGTAGACACAATTATTAGAATGGCGGTTGACTATGGAACAAGTATTGGCTTTTCTGCCAGTTCTCTTATAACAGCATTATTACTGGTTCAATTTGTTGCATTCCCAGCTACTTTGATCTATAGCTGGTTTTCATCTAAGATTGGAATTAAAAATGCAATTTATATTGCTATTATTGGGTATACATTTATTACAATTTTTGGTGTATTTGTATCTAAAGAATGGCATTTTTACGTATTAGCAATCATGATAGCATGCTTTCAAGGTGGTATACAGGCTTTAAGCCGATCAATGTACTCAAGAATAATTCCCAAAAATCAAGCAGCTGAATTCTTTGGCTTTTATAATATGTTAGGAAAATTTGCAGCTATCATAGGACCTCCAATGATGGGCTATATAGGATTAATTACTGGGAATCCGCGATTAGGTATTTTATCAATTATTATACTGTTTATTTCTGGCGGATTGCTTTTGACAAAAGTTGATTTACAGGAAGGAGAAAGAGTATCTGAATCATATTAAGAAGCTCAATAATAAAAGACTTGAATTAAATAGTGAAAAACAAATAAACTTTTTAAGTAAGCCCCGCAGGTGTGGCGTGCTCTTCAGAGGAAAAAGTTTTTCTCGAGAGTCTATTTGCGGGGCTTTTATATTGTAATTTATAATGTATATTTTTTACGAAAGGAAATAGTTAAATGCATTCATTCTCAGCAAAATATTCACAGTTTGTTATGCCGGACCATATTAATGTTGTTGGAACCTTATTTGGTGGACAAATGATTGCTTGGGTTGATCTTGCGGCTGCAAAAGTTTCTCATAGACTATTAAAAGGTACTGATGTTGATGGTGCAGTAACGAGAACGATAGAGCAAGTTGAATTCAAGGAGCCAGTTTATTTGGGTGATTGGGTTAATTTTACTGCAAAAGTAGTTGATATTGGAACAACATCATATAAAATTGAAGTAGAGGCATATGCTGAAGGTCCAAATTCAGAACCTCGATTAGCTTGTGTAGCAACAGTTGTAATGGTTTCTGTAAAAAAAGATAATAATGGAAAATATCATAAAATGCCTCATGGTAAATCTCTTTAATAAATCAAAAATATTTATATTCTTATTATGGGTATATACCAACTGTTTTGCACAACAAGAAACGTCCCAACCGGATTCTATAAATATCGCAAAGGGAATAGAAGCAAATTTAGTTACAATAAAAGCTGAAATAAAGTCTGCCACAGTTTCGCCAACCGCATATCGATTAAGCCTTTACCCCCGTAATCGACCAGCTGAACCATATATAACTAAATTATTTTTCCCAGGTGAAAAATTAGAAATAGTGATTCCAGAAAACATTTTGAATTCTGATAGCTTAGGCAATGTAGCAAAATTAGAACCTTTAGGTGGAGACTACAATGTGCAATATAGGATGTTTAATGGAGGTAAGAGCAAGATTGATTTGCATCCATTTATTGTTACTTATGTATCAGATATAATAAAATTAAATATAGTTGATCA
>NZWI01000001.1 GCA_002701875.1 Fidelibacterota bacterium | reverse complement strand
GTGTAATAGGATGTGTGGTTCTAGTTGGAGTGTTGCTAGCCGAGATCAGACTTGGGAGATGATTCCCTACGATGTCCAGATTATTGGTGGTATAATACTCCATAGAGGTAATGTTGCTGAAATGAAAACAGGAGAAGGAAAAACACTTGTTGCAGCATTTCCTATATTTTTAAACGCACTTACTGGCCGCGGAGTTCATTTGATCACTGTCAATGATTATTTAGCTCAGCGCGATGCAGAGTGGATGGGTGAGATATATAAAAGGCTTGGATTGTCAGTGGGGTATATACTGAATAATATAACGCCAGATCAAAGAAGAGAAAATTATAATTGCGATATTACATATGGTACAAATAATGAATTTGGGTTTGATTATTTACGAGATAATATGGCATTGCAGAAACAAGATCAGGTTCAGCGAGAATATGCTTATGCAATTGTTGATGAAGTTGATTCCGTTCTTATCGATGAGGCCAGGACTCCATTAATTATCTCTGGAGCAGTAGATGCTCCAGTAGATACATCATTTAATGATCTTCGACCACTGGTTCAAAATTTAGTAAGAAAGCAAAATGCATTGATTGCAAATATTGTTTCTGAAGGCGAAATCCTGATGAAAGATGAGAAAGATCATGATGCAGGATATAAATTTTTACAGGCACTCCGAGGAATGCCCAAGCACCCTAAAGTGATGAAGGTTTTTCAGGAAGCTGGCGCAAAAAAGCTCGCTCATCAAGTCGAATCTGAATTTATGAGAGATAAAAAGCTTCATGAGGTTGACGAAGATTTATTTTTTAGTATTGATGAAAAAACACATGTAATAGATATCACTGAAAAAGGTCGAAATACATTAGCACCAGATGATCCTGAGGTATTTATTATACCAGACCTGGGGGAAATGTTACATGACATCGATGCAAATGAAGAGATGTCAAAACCAGAGAAAGACCAAGAAAAAGATAAAGCGCATCAGTTGCATGGTGATCGTTCTGGTAAAATTCATAACATGACCCAATTGCTTAGAGCTTATACGTTATATGAAAAGGATGTGGAATACGTTGTTCAGGATGGTAGAGTTCAGATTGTTGATGAATTTACCGGGAGGATTTTAGCAGGGCGTCGGTATAGTGATGGTCTTCATCAGGCTCTTGAAACAAAAGAAAATGTTACGGTTGAAAGAGAAACACAAACTCTAGCAACAATCACCATTCAAAATTACTTTAGAATGTATGATAAGTTAGCTGGAATGACAGGTACAGCTGAAACGGAAGCAGAGGAATTTGGTGCTATATATAATCTTGAAGTATTATCAATCCCAACACATAGACCAGTTATAAGAGACGATAGGAATGATCTGATTTTTAAAACAAAGCGAGAAAAATATAATGCAGTTGTTGAAGAGATATCTAAATGTCATCAAAGTGGCCAGCCAACCTTAGTTGGAACAATTTCTGTAGAGATTTCGGAGCTTTTATCTAGAATGTTGAAACGAAATGGGATACCTCACAATGTATTGAATGCTAAACAACACAAAGGAGAAGCAGAAATCGTAGCTCGGGCGGGGCAAAGGGGTGCAGTAACTATCGCTACAAATATGGCGGGTCGAGGTACAGATATAAAATTGGGTGATGGAATTAAAAAAATAGGTGGGCTTCATATAATTGGTACAGAAAGACATGAGTCACGTCGAATTGATCTCCAGCTTCGTGGACGTTCTGGGCGACAAGGTGATGCCGGTTCAAGTGTTTTTTATTTGTCACTAGAGGATGATCTCATGCGCTTATTTAATAGTGAGAGGATTGCTTCTGTTATGGATCGATTGGGCGCAGAAGAAGGTGAAGTTATTACTGCAAAGATGGTAACTCGTGCGATAGAGAATGCACAAAAGAAAGTTGAGCAACGAAACTTTGGAATTCGAAAACATTTACTAGAATATGATGATGTTATGAATCAACAACGCCAAGTAGTTTATGATTTGAGGAAGCAAGCATTAAATGATGAGGAAATATCAGATTCTATTGAAGATATGTTAGATGATTACATTGATGATGAGCTTAGTAGGATGGAAGAAATGAGTCCTCAAAATTGGGATTGGGATAGTATTAAGCAAAATTTTGCATCACACCTTTTAGTTGATATAAGTTTGAAATCAGTCCAAGAGGATGGTAACACTGATGATATTACTATTGAAAATGTTAGAAAATTTACGTTAAGTAAAGCTCGAGAAGTTTATAATGCGAGAAAATCATTGCTTCCAGAGGATGTGATGTTAGGGTTCGAAAAATTTGTAGCACTTAGAACAATTGATGAAAAGTGGAAAGACCATCTATATGCAATGGATCAATTGCGTGAAGGAATAAATCTTAGAGCATATGGTCAAAAGAATCCTCTTTTGGAATATAAATCTGAGGGTTTTCAAATGTTTCAACAGATGATGGCCGATACAACGGAAATTACTTTGCAGCGTTTGTATAGAACCGAGATAAAGGGTATGAATAATGCTCCAGAAATGCCAATAAGTAAAGATCGTAATGTTCAAGTCCAACATGATGAATCTACTGGAATGGGGTTTACGGGTCCTTCAATGCAGGAGCAAGCTGCCGAATCTTCAGGTATGAAAAATCAACCTATTAATGTAGATGAAAAAATTGGACGAAATGAAAAAATAAAACTTGTAAGTCCTAGTGGTAAGCAGGTTGAAGTTAAGTACAAAAAATTACAACAATATTTAAGTCAAGGATATTCAAAGGTTTAATATGGCAAAAAAATCAAAGTGGGGATTTTCAACAAAATCCATTCATGTAGGAAATGAAGCAGATAAAGAAATGGGTTCTGTGTCGCCACCGATCCATTTAACCTCTACGTTTAAACAGGATGGTGTTGGGAAAAATAGAGGACACGATTATTCACGAGTCTCTAATCCAACGCGCCAACGCCTTGAGGAAAATTTAGCTTCTTTAGATGGCGCTAACTACGCAGTATGCTATAGTACAGGTATGGCAGCAACAACAGCCTTGTTCCAGCTTTTTGATGCTGGAGACCATATTTTAATATCTCGCAATACGTATGGTGGAACTTTCAGAATGTCTATGAATGTTCTTAAGCGTCAAGGAATAGAGTTTGATTGGATTGATACTAGAGATCCTGAAAATATTAAAAATCATATTAAATCAAATACGAGATTAGTCCATGTAGAAACGCCTACAAATCCTCTATTAGAATTATGTGATTTAGAAGCCACTGCAAAGGTATGTACAAAAGCTGATGTCTATTTAAGTGTAGATAATTCATTTATGAGTCCCTATGGTCAAAGGCCTCTTGAGTTTGGAGTAGATGTTGTCATGCAAAGTTCTACAAAATCTTTATCTGGCCATTCTGATGTATTAGGAGGCGTATTAACTACAAATAATGAAGATTTAGCTGAGCGTCTACAGTTTATGCTTAAAGCAACAGGTGGTGTTCCAAGTCCTTTTGATAATTGGATTTTATTACGTTCGACAAAAACATTAGCCCTAAGATATCAGAAAGCATCAGATAATGCCGCAGAACTTGCAAAGTGGTTAAATGAACAAAAAAATATTGGTCGTGTAATTTACCCAGGTTTGAAAAGTCACCCTCAACATGAAATTGCAAGAAAGCAACAACGCACTCCAAAGGGTGATATAATCTATGGTAATATGATTTCTATAGATTTAGATGCTAAAGAGGCGAGGGATCATTTTTTAAGTCAATTAGAAGTTTTTACTCTTGCGGAAAGCTTGGGAGGTGTAGAGAGCCTCGTTTGCGTCCCATATAATATGACACATGCAGCTGTTCCAGATGATGCTAAGTTAGAAATGGGAATTACAGAAACACTAATTCGACTTTCAATTGGGATTGAAAATCTTGAAGATATCAAATCAGATTTATCGAAAGCGCTTGATTAATAATATTTCACTTTATTTATTTCAATAAGATAGGTTGAAATTGTAATTTCATGATCATTATTAAATAGTTTTAAATGAATATAGCCGCGGTGGTGGAATTGGTAGACACGCTGGTCTTAGGAACCAGTGCCAATAGGCGTGAAGGTTCGAGTCCTTTCCGCGGCACAATACAATTGATTTATTGTGGAAGATCAACCTAAATCTGAAAAAAAATCCGCTGTTAGTGTAATCATTCACAGTTTTTTTGTTGTACCCTTTATTATTGCTATTTTCTCTGTAATAATCTTTTTAATTGCTAGAATTATGACTGCTGAGCCAAATACGGCTAGAGATTATCTCGAAGATGTAAAAATTGGTGGAAGCACTAAGAGATGGCAAGGTGCATTTGAATTATCTAAAATATTATCTAATCCAGATATGGTACCAAAGGATGAACTATTTATTCAAGAAATGATTTCTGCTTTTAATTATGCTGAACATGATAGAGATGATAGGATTAGACAATACTTAGCTATTGCAATGGGAGCGACTGGTGATCTTAGATATGTAGAAACGTTGCTTAATGCATTAGATAAATCTGAGACTGAAGTGACTAAAGCTTCGGCTTTTGCACTTGGTAATCTTGGTGATAAACGCGCAGTAGATAAATTAATTGAATTACTAGATAATGGGAGCCCGCAAATCAGGCTTCAGGCAGTAATTGCGTTAGGGAAAATTCGTGATCCAAATTCTATTTCTGAATTAAAAAAAATGTTATTAGATCTTGAACCAAATGTAAAGTGGGATGCAGCTATTGCATTGGCAAAGCAAAGAGATGCAAGCGGGAAAAGAATTTTATTAGACCTCTTGGATAGAAAATATTTAGATTCCTTTCCTAATATAGATAAAATAGAACAAGTCCAGGTATTAATGGTTGTAATTAATATTGTTCCTTTTCTTGATGATTCTGACTTTAAGGAGCCACTGGCCCAGTTAAAAAATAGTGATTCAAACTTAAAGGTTAGAGAAGCTGCGCGAAAAGCGTTATTGAATTTTTAAAAAAAATTCCACATGCCGGAGAATAAAAAAACATCAACAATATCACCATCAGGCCCTCCTCCTGCGGCTTTAAACAAAGCCGATTCGGGTTCTGACGTATCCAGACGATCTTTTTTCTCATGGTTATCTATAGGTTGGTTAGCATTTGTTGCAGCTACTGGTGGTTTTTTTACAATGATGTTAAGATTTTTCTTCCCGAATATTTTATTTGAACCTATTCAAACATTCAGAGCGGGTTACCCTGATGATTATACTGTTGGTGAAGTAGATTTGAGATGGAAAGTAAAGCATGGAGTCTGGATGGTTAGAAACGATGAAGGAATTTATGCCTTATCAACTACATGTACGCATTTAGGTTGCACACCTAATTGGCAACCCACTGCTAAAAAATTTAAATGTCCTTGTCATGGTAGCGGATTTCGTATAACCGGTATACATTTTGAAGGTCCAGCACCTAGACCATTGGAACGTTTTAAAATTACATTAGCAGATGATGGCCAAATAATTGTTGATAAAAACCAAAAGTATCAACAAGAAAAAGGTCAATGGTCTGACCCTGAAGCTTTCCTAAAGGTATAATAAATTGGAAGTCAATTAAAATTATGAGTGAAAAGAAAAGTTTATTTGAGAAATTAGCATCTGGACAAATTTGGACATCTATATTTAGAGGAGGTGGAGTACCAAGATCCCGTAGACAACGAATGATGGTTGTATTGAATTCTGTTTTTTTACATCTTCATCCTGTAAGATTGCCCAAGCACGCGGTTAAATTGAAATTTACTTGGTGTATGGGAGGATTATCATTCTTTATTTTTCTTATTTTGACTATTTCCGGTATTCTTTTGATGTTCTATTATAGGCCAACTATTGAGTATGCATATACTGATATGATGGATTTAACTGAGCAAGTACCCTTTGGAATTATGCGCGAAATCCATCGTTGGGGAGCACATGCAATGGTAATAACTGTATGGCTTCATATGTTTCGCGTATTCATGACTGGGTCTTATAAACCGCCAAGAGAATTTAATTGGGCAATCGGCGTTATTTTATTGGTTCTTACTTTGTTATTAAGTTTTACAGGATATTTATTACCTTGGGATCAGTTAGCTATATGGGCAATTGCAGTTGGCTCTAATATGGCGGGTGCGACTCCTTTTTTAGGTGCTGAGGGACCAGGTTCAGCTTTATTAGCAATTGGTGATATTAATTTTATTACTAAGGTTAGTGATGCACGCTTTGGACTAATAGGTGGAAGGTTCTTAGGTGAAGCAACTCTTCTTCGTTTTTATGTGCTTCATTGCATAGGTCTTCCTTTTATAATAATGATATTTATGGCAGTTCACTTTTGGAGAATTCGTAAAGATGGTGGAATTTCAACACCTGTGTAACAGCTATGGAATCATTTAAATCAGTAATTAATTATATTTCTAATCCTACCATTTTGGTAACAGCTGTCCTTTTGATTTTTCCATTTATTTTCCCTCCTACCGAATGGTTTTATAAAATAAATAAACGTTTACGTTTAGATAAACTATGGACAGGTAAAGGTCTTCTCGTCATGACTGTAGTGACTATTTCTTTTTTTATTTTTGGACTTGGAGATTATAATTTTAAAAGTATCGTATTAAAACCAGATAATGTGCCAATATCTGGTTTAATTTTATTATTAATATTTTTTACCTGGTTATCGATGAGTCAGGCTTATAAAAATGATGCATTAGTTGAAAAAGGGAAATCTGTTGATGAGTATTATGATGCACCAAATGATAAGGTTTTGGTTTGGCCAGATTTAGTTTATGTTGAATTGATTTCACTAATTCTATTCTCAGCATTTATGCTAATTTGGTCAATTGGTCTTCCTGCTCCTTTAGAACAACCAGCAAACCCAGCAGAATCTCCCAACCCTGCAAAAGCTCCTTGGTACTTTTTAGGATTACAGGAAATGCTAGTTTATTTTGATCCATGGTATGCTGGGGTTGTCTTGCCTACATTTATAATAGTTGGTTTGATGGCAATTCCTTATATTGATTCTGATCCAAATGGTTCTGGATATTACAGTTATAAGGATAGAAAACTTTCTGTTTCAATATATTTGTTTGGCTGGTTGATTTTATGGAATGTATTAATAGTTATTGGAACATTTCTAAGGGGTCCTAATTGGGGATTCTTTGGCCCATTTGAATATTGGGATTCTCATCGTCTTGAAGCTTTAACAAATGTAAATTTATCTGAATTTGTTTATGTCAAATGGTTAGAGATAGGGCTTCCACAATCAATTCTTTTAAGAGAAGCCCCTGGCTTAATATTAGTTTTTATTTTTATTGGTGTTTTGCCAGTTCTACTAGCAAAGACAATTTTAAAAAAGTACTATGAAGATTTAGGGCCTTCACGTTACTCAATATTTGTAGTTCTCATGATTTTTGGTGCACTACTTCCATTAAAAATGTATCTAAGATGGCTTTTTAACCTTAAGTACTTAATATCCATACCTGAGTATTTCTTTAACTTTTAAATCGCACTTATGAATAATTCAAATAATCAAGAACGTTATTATAATGTTCTAAAACTGAACAAATGGTTTGCTTTATCAAGTATTTTATTTACTGCCTTTTGGATTTTAGTTTTTGCAGATGACTTTAATAGACCATGGAAAAAATATCAAATTGATTTTAGAAAAATTGAAATCGAAAAAATTAAATTAGATATTGAATCTGAGGATACTGCACTTCAAGACAACAATAACTATAAAGTTCTTATTAATTCACTTGATAAAAGTAAAAATGATTTACAATTAGAATCAGCAAAAGTAGACAAAATTAATTCTGAGTTAAGTTTATTGGAAGTTGAATTATATCGGCATAACCAAAATTTTCAGTTTAGTAAGGCTGATATGGATGCGCAGAGATATAAGTATGAAGAAGCACTTTTTGGTCATGGTAATGTTGAAGAAGTAGAAAAGAAGTATAATCGCCTCCAAAAAGAAACCAACAATTTTTTTCTCATTGCTGAAAATACACAATCAAAAATAGATGATCTTGGTACTCAGCTAAAGCTTATTAACGAAAATATAAAAAAATATGAAGATGCAATTTTTTCAGTTACAAAAGAAAAACAATTATTAGAACGTCTCTTATCAAAACTTGATCCTGAATCGATGAGTTTTTCAAATAAAGTGGCAAATATTGTTAGAGATTTACCTGTGATAGACTTTATTGATCCATACTATGAAGTCAAACAGGTAGTTGTAAACGATTTGAAAGAAGATCTAATATATATGGGTATGCCTAAAGTTGATCGGTGCATGACTTGTCATGTTGGAATTGATAAAAAAGGCTTTGAAAATCAACCCCAACCCTATACGACCCATCCACGCTTAGATGAATTTGTAGGAGGAAGTTCTCCTCACCCAATAAGTGAGTATGGTTGTACTTCTTGTCATGCAGGTAGAGGAAGAGGAACAGATTTTATTTCATCGGGACATATGCCAAAAGATGATGCTCAAGAAAAAGAGTGGGAAGAAAAATATGGCTGGGAAGCTCTTCATTATTGGGAAGATAAAATGTTACCAGCTCAATACGCAGAAGCAGGGTGTTTTAAGTGCCATGGTGATAATATGCCGGTTACTGGTGCTGAAACTTTGACTTTGGGTATGGCAACATTTGAAAAAGCAGGTTGCTATTCTTGTCACTCTATGGATCGTTGGATAGATACGCCAAAACCAGGGCCGAGCCTTTACAAGGCAGCTTCAAAATTAGATAAAGATTGGGTTTATAGATGGATTATGGAGCCAAGAGCCTTCAGACATAATACATGGATGCCTCATTTCTTTAAAAAAGGAAATAATAGGTCCCCTAAAGATATTTTACGTTCTGAGCATGAATCTTTGGCAATGACTGAGTACTTATATGAAAAATCAGATGTGTATAATTTAGATAACAGTTTGAAATCAGGTGATCCTGAAAATGGAGCTTTATTAGTCGCTTCCTACGGATGTATGGGCTGCCATCAAATCCAACCCTTCCAGGATGAAAATTATGATCCTTCTGTTGAGACGATTCGTTTAGAACAAGGACCAAACTTAATTGGTCTTGGTTCGAAAACTTCAAAAAGTTGGCTATATAGTTGGCTAAAGAATCCATATTCTTATCACTCTGGTACAAAAATGCCTAACCTAAGGCTATCGGATCAAGAAGCTAGTGATATTGCCAGTTATCTTATCAATGACAAAAATGAAGAATTTGATTCTGTACCTGTTCCGAAAGTAAATGATGAAATATTGAATGAAATAACATCAGATTTTTTATCACAATTAAATTCAACTAGCCAAGTCGAAGCTGAACTAAATCAAATGACTAGTAAAGAGAAATTGGTTTATTCTGGAGAAAAATTAATTGGTCATTACGGATGCTATTCTTGTCACAATATACAAGGGTTTGAAGATAGAAAACCTATTGGTATATCGCTCAATGCGGAAGGTAGTAAGTTAATATCAAAACTTGATTTTGGTTTTTGGCATGATGAAATACCCCATACTAAGTGGGATTGGTTCTATAACAAAATAAATGAACCAGAAAAGTTTGATCTAATTCCAAATGAAGATGGAACTGTAGCAGTTAAAGAACTGAGGCCTTTGGATAAATCAAGAATGCCCCACTATGGCTTGGAAGATAAAGAAATTAAATCTTTGGTTACTTTGATTATGGGTTTGGTCAAAGATGAGATTCCGCCTAGTAAATTGCCTGAGACAACACCCAAATTTCTTGCTGTAAGTAAGGGCGAACAATTTTTTCAAACTAATAATTGTCTCGGTTGCCATAAAATTGATGGTAAAGGAGGCGCGATCTGGCCCTCAACTGCAGAATGGATTAAACAAATTGCCGATGCAACAAATGCTGAAGATCAAAGTCTTGTGCAAAGTTTTAGTCCACCATTATTAAATACTCAAGGTAGAAAAACACAACCACAGTGGTTATTAAACTGGTTCAAAAATATTTCAATGATCCGCCCTCACCTACAAGCTAGAATGCCTAGCTTTAATTTTACAGATGAGGAATGGAATACGGTAATTGCATATTTTCAATACAAGGATAATCTTTCTTTAACTTATGAAGATCCCCATCAGTTTTTAGCAAATTCATCATCTTATCGCGCAGGCGAGAGAATTGCTGAAATGGGGGCTTGTAATAATTGCCATTTCTATGGTGAGGAAAAACCAAAACAAGCTGCACTTACATGGGCTCCAAATCTAGTTCTTACTAAAGAAAGACTTCGGCCTGAATGGCTTGAAGAATTTTTTATTAACCCTCAAGAAATAATGCCGGGCACAAAAATGCCTGCACCATATATTCCAACTGAAGAACCTAAAAATTCAGTGCGAGAGGTCTGGGGTAATGACGTAGCAAGAATAAGTTCTGATAGTTCAAAATTATACTATGGTTTGATCGATTGGATTTGGGGAATGAATGGCAAAAAAGATGTTTCATCAATTGTAAAAATGCATATTCAATCTAATGGATATGGATTTATAATTGAGGAAGATGATTGGGGCGATGATGAATGGTAAAACATCATAAAGATTAAAATAATAAAAAAGCCCCAATAATAAATTGGGGCTTTTTTATTTAAAGAAAAAAATGTTATTATTTCTTTTTTGGTCGCTCAAAGGTAAAATTTAATGTAGCGTTACCATCCTTGACAGTGACATTTTGAGATAATGTTCTTTTATTAAATTTCTCCTGCCAAGCAACTGCTTTATATGTTCCATCGGGAACATCTTTAATACTGAATGAGCCATCTGTACTAGTTACTGCAAAGTAAGGATGATCGAAAACCTGCGCATAACTTTTCATCCAGGGGTGCACATCACATTTAACAACGAATACACTTTCTGCTTTATTAAAAGTAACTGTTTTTTCTTTTAATGATTTAGGCATACCAAAGTTGAATTCGCGGTTAACTTTTGGTAGACCATGAATATTATGCATTGTAGCATCGCTATTTAATATTTTAAGAGGTTGCCCAGCTTGCAAACCAACCACATGGGGCGAGTAAACACAACCGGCTTGATCTAACGTAGCTGGTTTAGTTGGTGCTTTACCGCTGTAAGAAACTCCCTCTAAGTAGACTATTACATTAGCCAAATTACCATTAGCATCGACAATAAATGATTCTGCTTTTGCAGCTTCTTTATGTGAAGCTGCACAAACTGGATCTGCATCCATACGAAGTCGCTTAGCTTTAGGTGGTTTTCCAACATATTTTACACGCCCTTTTACTTCCCCCGCGAATACAGAACTAATTGTAATAGTTATTATAATAAAATAATTTATTGCTTTACGCATTGTTTTTCTCCTGCATCTTAATAAGATTTTGTTAAAAAAAAGCTTTTAAATTTAATCCTTTATTTATTTGTATATCAATAAACTTAGTACAGAAAAAATCAATGAAATATTTTTGTCATGATGTGTAAGGATATTTATATTCGATATCTATTTATATCCTCAGTATAAGAGTTTTATTAGGAATCATTAATGACCATTGATCATCATAAGCAAAGTTTTTGGACCAAGTACGTTTTTTCCACTGATCACAAGATTATTGGTATTCAGTATGGAATAACATCCTTGGTTTGGCTTCTATTTGGTTTTGTATTAATGATGATAATGCGATATCAATTAGCTTATCCAGAAAGTCCAATTCCATTTGTTGGTGGTCTAATAGGTGAAGGTGGTATTTTACCTTCAGAAATGTATAATTCATTGGGGGCGATGCACGGGACTATTATGATCTTCTTGGGAGTAGTTCCATTGGCATTTGGTGCCTTTGGCAATTATTTTGTTCCCCTACAGATTGGCGCTATCGATATGGCTTTCCCTAAATTGAATGCTGCATCATATTGGATGTACTTCCTTGGATCTGTAATTATGGGAATTGGGTTTTTCGTTCCTGGTGGAGCAGCAAACTCGGGTTGGACATCTTATCCACCATTGGCAGATATCGCAACAACTGGACAAACAGTATGGCTCTTTGGAATGGTGATGTTAATCACTTCTTCATTGTTAGGGTCGATTAATATTTTAGCAACCGTTATTCAGCTTCGGACAGAAGGGATGACGTGGATGAAATTACCCATATTTGTTTGGACACAATTCATAACTGCTTTTCTTTTATTACTTGCATTCCCTCCGCTTGAGGCAGCAGGCGTTCTCCAATTAATGGATAGATTGGCTGGAACAAGTTTTTTTATGCCAAGTGGATTGGTGGTCTCTGGCGAAGTGTTGACTAACGCTGGTGGAGGTAGTCCATTATTGTGGCAGCACTTATTTTGGTTTTTGGCACACCCTGAAGTCTATGTTTTAATTTTACCTGCGTTTGGTATTGTTACGGAAGTCATAGCAAATAATACTCGCAAACCAATTCAAGGATATAAGTCTTTAGTTTATTCAATGGTTTTTTTAGGATTTATGTCTTTTGTTGTATGGGCTCACCATATGTATCTAACTGGAATGGGTACAAGTATTGGGGCATTCTTTCAAACTACCACTATGATTATTTCAATTCCATCCGTGGTAATTCTAACAGCATTGTTGCTTTCGCTATGGGGAGGGTCAATCAGGTTCAATACTCCTATGTTATTTGCTTTAGGGTTTTTACCTATGTTTGGTATTGGTGGTTTAACTGGATTGCCGCTAGGTTTGGCAGCAGCAGATATTCATCTTCATGATACTTATTATGTTATCGGTCACTTCCATTATATAGTTGCACCAGGTACGATCTTTGCTCTATTCGCTGGTATTTATTATTGGTTTCCAAAAATGACAGGTAAACGCACAAACGAAATGTTGGGTAAGTTACATTTCTTTTTCTCATTTATATTTATGAATGGTGTCTTTATGCCCATGTTTATTCAAGGTTTAGCCGGTGTATCTCGTCGACTATGGGATGGCGGCGAAATTTATGCTCATGCAGCTGATGTTCTGTACCTTAATGAAGTAATGTCAGTATCTGCCTGGCTACTTGGCCTATCACAATTATTTTTTATTATCAATATGATTATAAGTCTTAAAGGAGAGAAAACAGGTGAAGCTAATCCATGGGATGCAACCACACTTGATTGGACTGATACGACTTCACCTCCGCTAGGACATGGTAATTTTGAAAAAGTTCCCACTGTATATTGTGGCCCATATGAATACAGTGTTCCTGGATCAAAAGAAGATTTTACACCACAAAGTAAGAAGGGCTAAAATTTATGGATATTCCCTTTACCGTTAAAAATCGGCCAGATACAGGACTCTATAATGGAAAGCTTGGAGTTTGGCTATTCTTAGCTTCCGAGGTAATGTTATTTGGCGGTTTATTTTCCGCTTATGTATTTCTTAGAACTGGTGTTGACTCTTGGCCAGTTGGTGCAGATATTTTGAATGTTCCTTTGGCGACACTTAATACAATGTTTTTGATTACTTCTTCTGTGACTATGGTTATGAGTTGGGCATCTTTAAAGTTAAATGATTTTAAAAAATTTAAACTTTATGCAGGTTTAACATTATTATTAGCATGTTTATTTCTCGTAGTCAAATATTTTGAGTACACTGCAAAGTTTGATCATCATCTTTTTCCAAGTACTAATAACTTTTTAGGCATTTACTTCACAATGACCGGATTGCATGTGCTTCATGTGATTGGAGGAATATTTGTTATCTACTATTATTGGAGAAAATTCGATCATAATCATAGAACGCTAATAAATAACATATTTTGTGCGCTCTTTTTAGTTGCAATATTTACGAATTGGGACGAAGGTATAAAAGGATATGAAACAACTAATGGATTAATTTCTATAGTTCTTTTATTAGTTGCGCTTGTGTCATCAAGAAAAGAACAATTTAAATTAAAAACTAAGTATTTAATCCTTGGAACATTCTTTGTTGGCGCATTGGGTATTTTTAATTTTCATGGTACTGGATATTATCTTTTTCTATTTTTAGGCCTTTTAGCTATAGCAGATTCATTTATTTTTAAATCAAATACTACATATGAAAGCGATCCTGAACATTTTACTAATCGAATTGAGATTGTAGGACTATATTGGCACTTTGTAGATTTGGTTTGGATATTTTTATTCCCAGTGCTTTATCTATTATGAGGATTATTATATGACACCTGAAGAAGTAAAACATCATATAAAAACCTACGTGCTGGTTTTTGTTGCTTTGGCTTTCTTAACGGTGGTAACTGTAGCTATTTCTTATCTTGACCTTAGTGTGAGGCCTGCTGTTATTCTCGCATTGATTGTTGCAAGTATAAAAGGATCCTTAGTTGCCTGTTATTTCATGCATTTGATTGATGAAAAAGTGACTATATATTGGACACTACTTGCGACAGTAGCTATGTTTATGGTTCTTATGTTTGTGCCATTAGGAACGATGTTAAATCATACTCAAATGTAGAAAAATGTCAATCAAATCATTTCATATTGTTTTCATTTTTCTTTCAATTATAATCAGTTTTTGGCTTACCCTGTGGGGATTAGATCAATCTCTTGTAATTAGCATGGCTTCATTATTAGTTGGAGTCGTTCTAATAATTTATGGTTTTCAAGTAATTAAAAAGTTTAGAACTATTTCATAAATGAAAAAAATATTACTCACCAGTTTTATATTTACAATACTGCTTTTCCCGGAAACAGTTTTTGCTTGTGCAACTTGTTATGGGAATCCAAATGCAGCAGCAACTCAAGGAATGAATAAAGCAATAATTACAATGCTGGGTATTACTGGTGGTGTTTTGAGTGGTATTGGATCATCCATCTTTATATTAAGTCGGCGTTCTAAGAAATATTATAATTCTTTAAATGAACACAAAAAGTCAATTGATAGTTAAACCACAATGTTAGAAATACTGCAAAAATTAGGCCTGCCAAAAGTCTCTGCTTCTACCCAAGGGCCTGGGATTGACCATACCATTTCTCTTACACATTGGCTGATGTTAATATTATTTATTGGCTGGGGAATATTTTTTATTTATACCCTTATTCGATTTAGATCTTCTAATAATCCTAAGGCGGAATACGCTGGGGTTAGGAATCATTATTCATCATACCTAGAGGTAGCGGTTGCCGTTATTGAGATTGGTTTGCTTTTTGGTTTTGCCTTCCCAATATGGGCAAGTCGTGTGAATGATGTGCCGGTAGGTCCTGAAGTCGTGGAGATTAGAGTAGTTGGGCAGCAATTTGCTTGGAATATTCATTATCCTGGGTCCGATGGTGTTTTTGGCAAAACTTCTCTTGATCTTGTAGATGAAGCAGAAAATCCGATTGGTATTGATCGTTCAGATGACTTTGCTAAAGATGATATCTTTACTGTAAATCAAATGCACATACCAGTTAACACACCCATCAATATTTTACTTTCAACAAAGGATGTTATTCACAATTTTAAATTACCAGAATTGAGAGTATCTCAGGACGCAATCCCTGGAATGGAAATTCCAGTTTGGTTTGAGGCTACGATGACATCTGAAGAATTTCTAAAAACTACTGAAGGAACTGGTAGGGAAGGCAAAGGATTTGAAATTGCGTGCGCACAACTCTGCGGTTTGGGCCATTATCGAATGAAAGGTTTTTTGACAGTTCATAATGATGAGGGGTATTCAGCTTGGCTACAAAAAGAGCTAGAATATTTAGAAGAAGAGGAAGATGATGATTGGGGAGATGATGAATGGTAAAACTTTTAAATGGGAAAAATAATTTAATCAACCCCTATTAAACTGGTAGGGGTTTTTTTATTATTATTACTAAAATCTTATAGTATGAATTTATCATCAACCAGTTGGTTGCAACGACTAACCAAAACAACAGTGTTTTGCACATTTTTTTTAATATTTGCAGGTGCATTGGTTAAAAGTCATGAAGTTGGTTTATCAGTTCCAGATTGGCCTACAACTTATGGCAAACAAATGTTTGCTTTTCCTTTATCTGAAATGGTTGGGGGGATTTTCTATGAACATGGCCATAGAATGATTGCTACTTTTGTTGGCTTTATCACATTGATTCAGGCCATTTGTATGGGTTTTTCAAATCAGCCAAAATGGGTCAAGAAAGTTTCTTACACATCTTTGTTACTTGTAATAGTCCAAGGTATTTTTGGAGGCATTACTGTTCTCTTTTTTCTTCCTCCAGCAATATCAATAATTCACGGAGTATTAGCACAAACCTTTTTTATTTTAACAATAGTCATTGCTTATAGTATATCAAATGAACGTTCTCAAAGAATAGAAAGTGATCAATCCTTAGAAATAAGGAAATTTTCTCTTGTCATCATGGGCATGGTTTATTTTCAATTGATCTTAGGGGCATTAATGCGTCACACCGGTTCTGGTATGGCAATTCCAGATTTTCCAACAATGGGAGGTATGTGGATTCCTACATTTTCTGAAAAAATGATCAATAATATTAATGTTATGCTATTTGATATGGATATTGATATGATTAATAGATATCAGGTGATTATTCATTTTGCACATCGATTAGGCGCAATAATTATTTCGGGGACAGTTGGATATTTTTTATATCAACATGGTAATATAATCAAAAAAAATCAAATCATTCATCAAACCATCATTTGGATTACGATAATTTTATTAATTCAGTTAACCTTAGGGGCGTTCACTATTTTATCTGAGCGGTCACCTTACATAACGAGTTTTCATGTTTTAACGGGAGCAGCATTTCTCGGCTTTTGTACGTTACTTGTTTTGAGAAGTAATCCTATTAGATGGATAGATTGGAAATAATGAGATTAAAAAAAGAAAAGGCCAGATCTCTATTTAGAATTTTTATGGAATTAAGTAAACCAAATATCTTATCATTGGTTCTGGTAGTAACATTCTTAGGTTATTATCTTGGCAATATGGGTATTGGTTCCATAGAAATATTGCTATATACCCTTATTGGTACAGCAATGACTGCCGCAGGGTCAGGAACATTGAACCATTATCTTGAAAGGGAGTCTGACGGATATATGGCACGTACTCAGAATAGACCTTTACCTGCGAAACTTATTTCACCATATGTAGCTCTTATCTATGGTATTCTAATGACTATTGGTGGAAGTATTTTGTTATTATTAAAAGTAAATATGCTTACTGGGTTTTTAGCTTTATTGACTGCATTTCTTTATGCGTTGGTTTATACCCCACTAAAAAAGATTACATGGTTAAATACTTCTATCGGCTCAATTCCTGGCGCGTTACCAATAATTGGAGGCTGGACTGCTGCAAGAGGAGAAATTAATGCAATGGCATGGGTATTATTTGGGATTATGTATCTTTGGCAGCATCCTCACTTTTATGCTATCGCATGGATATGTAAAGATGATTATAAGAAAGCTAATTATAAAATGCTGCCCGTGATTGACCCGAATGGAGATAGAACAATGCGTCAGATTTTTTGGCATCTTCTTTTAATGATTCCAATTTCATTATTACCGGTAATAATTGGCTCTATGGGAATAATTTATCTATTGGGCGTTACAATTATAACTTCTGCTTTTCTTTTTTCAGCAATTCCACTAGCAAAAAATCACACAGTTAAAAATGCATTATTATTATTAAAGGCCTCAGTTTTTTATTTGCCAGCATTACTTATAATTATTATTATTGATATAAATATATGATTAACAGAAAAATACGATTTACTTTATACATTATAGTTGCAATTACATTAATAGGCACCTATATGATGAAGGACTCTAAGAATGATTACCAATTACCTAAACTTGGATCCATACCATCATTTGAATTCACAGATAGTGATGGGAATTTAATTTCTCAAGAGGATTTATCAGGAAAGATTTGGGTAGCAGACTTTATTTTTACCACCTGTACCATGGCATGTCCAGTCATGACTGGAAATATGAATTTAATTCATAAAGCTTTTAAGAATAATGATAAGGTTAGAATTGTATCCATTTCAGTTTACCCTGAATATGATACCCCAGAAATTTTAAAAGAATATGCATCAAGATATAATGCGAATACTAATAGATGGCATTTTCTTACTGGACCTGAAGAAAATGTAAAACATGTAATAAAAAATGGATTCAAAATGGGAGATTATGAAGATATTATTTTTCATAGTGAAAAGTTTGCGTTGGTTGATCAGAATGGAAATATTCGCGGATATTATAATGGTATAAAAACTGATGATATTAAAACTTTAAAAAAAGATATTAGGGTTTTGTTAAATGGAGAATATTGATGAATAAAGATAGCTTTTGGATCCGAATTATTTATATAGTTTCGATTATTATTTCTGCGGCTGTTGCATTCTTGATCTTGGGACCAAGGCCCGAAGGTATTGAGGGGGCAATCGATGTTTCAACATTGCCTTTAGTTAATGCTACATTAAACACTATTACGACGATATTATTGATTTATGGGTATATATTAATTCGGCAGAAAAAACGACGATTACATAAAAATGTTATGTTGACTTCTTTTGGTACTTCGGGAGCCTTTTTAGTAAGCTATGTGATTTATCATTGGTTTAAATCGGGCCCCAAAGAATATTTGGGAAATTATTCAGAACTCTACTTTTTTATTCTTATAACTCATATAGTTCTAGCAGCGATTATTATTCCTTTAGCATTATTAACACTTTATCGTGGGTGGTCAGAAAATTTACCGAAACATCGTAGGATTGCAAAAATTACATTGCCAATTTGGTTATACGTATCTGTAACTGGTGTCATTATATATTTGATGCTGTATTAAAGGTGTTTAACTAAGCCTCCAAATTTATGATTTATTTCAAATCCAACTTTATAAAAAAGTTCTGATTTAAAGAATCCAACAGTGAGGTATTTATATTTTTTTATTCTTAATCTTTGATAAAGTTCTTCAATTAGCTTAATACTTAAATGCTTTTTTTGAAAATCTTTAGAAATGGCTATTTTTTCAAGATGAGCAATTCCGTGCGAAGTTTTTTTCCAAAAAACTCCCCCTACTAAATTATTTTTCTGATCAAAAGTAAGAAGGAATTGGTGATGTGATTCAAATTGTACATCTAATTTTTCTTCTAATAGTAATCTATGAAATCTCGCAATTTCTTTTGGATGAAATGCAGGTCTAATTGTAAATAGTTTTCCAGATGAATCTTTTGTGTTTATAGCTAATTCTAGAAGTCCTTTATCACCGATATCTCTTGTTATTAATTCAGCGTAATCAGCGGCATCTACATGTTCAAATACAAGACGAGTTAGAAAGTATTTTTCTGCTTTAGTTAATTCAATCTCCTCG
>NZWI01000026.1 GCA_002701875.1 Fidelibacterota bacterium | reverse complement strand
TCGGCATTAGAAAAAGTAAGAAATTATACTGATGACTTAACTACTGTTATTTATCGTTTGAGAACAAATTTGATGGGACCCACGGGCGACAAAATTTTTTGTTACAAACGATATGGAAGAAAAATGCGACATGGAAAACAAACTGTTTTATTGAATGAAGAAATTGAGAACATAAAAATATCTAGGAGAGAAGCTAATCGTCGTCACGTAGAACTTGGTCAAAGATCTACCTGATTTTATGTTAAAGAATATTTGAACAGTTAATGTTTTATATTGTTGATCACAAAAATCGCTAATGGAAAAAGCAAAAACTGAGGAGATGGGAAGGGAAGATCTTAAGGAAGCACTTACACAATTAATTTCTGATCGAAATAGTAAAATTGAAGCACTATTTAATGAGAAACAGGTTGAAACAATTAAAATTTATACTGCATTGAGCATGCAATATTCAAAACACTGTGGCCAAAAAAGAGATGATAAAGGGAATCGTGGCGATGGTGGCGGTAAAAAATAATTTAATTTTATAGTTAATTTTGAATTGAGGCTATTTCAATTTTTTGAGATAGCCTTTTTTTTTACATGAACATTTTAACTTTTTAATCGTTTTATTGTCTAATAGGTATATGCATGAGAACGGACGAAGAACTTATAAAAGAATTTCAAAATGGAAGCGAAGAAGCGTTTAATGAGTTGGTTAAACGCCATCTACCAGATACATATGGTTTTTTTATCAAGTTCACATCAGATCCAATTGAAGCAGAGGATTTAGCACAGGATGTTTTTATCAAAATGTATAAGGCTCTTAAAAAATTTAGATTTCAGTCAAAGTTTAAAACATATCTTTATCGTGCAAACATTAATATGTCGAATACTTACTTCAAAAGGAACAAGTGGCGCAATTTACTCCATTTGGACCAAGCACCTGAGCCAGTCTATATGGATACCTCGAATGAAGATGAATGGAAACGTAATGAATTATGGAATGCAGTTTCAAAGCTACCCTCTAGACAGAGAATGGTTGTAACTATGAGGATTTCTGATGAAATGCCATATAAAGATATTGCTAAGTTCATGGGAATTAGTGAAAATTCAGCTAAAGTGAATTATCATCATGCGGTAAAAGCTTTGAAAGATCAATTAGAGAATTGAATTATGAATATTGAAAAAGAATTAAAAAATATTATCCTATCTCAAGATCAAACTATAGATACGGATGATTTTATAAATAATTTGCATGCAGAGCGTAAGCGTCGAATTGCAAAAAAAATTGGTTTTCTTAATGGAGTATCGGCAGCTGTATTTTTGACCATATTCGGTTTTGCATCAATGAGTCAGCTAACTGATGATTTCACTGTTTATGCGTCCAATGATCTCCAACCGTTAGAAGTAATGGATTCAGAAACAGAGGCGTATGTTTATGACATTGCTTCCTACTTAGTAGATACAAGCGATGATATTTGGGAAACCATAATGTTTTTGGATGAAATCCAATATGAACCTGTCATTGCTGTGAATAATAGAGGTGTAGAATGAAAAGAAATGTTATCCTATCGATCTTTTTAATTGCCACAGGACTATTATTGGCTCAACCTGGGAAACCAAAAGGACCAGGTGGCCAATATAGCGAAAGAATGGAAATGATGATGATCTGGAAATTGACCGATCATTTGGAACTTTCAGAAGATCAGGCAGAAAAGTTTTTCCCTGCGATGCGCGTACATCAGAAAGAACTGATGGAAATTCGTAAAGAGGAAAAGGAATTATTTAATCCTACTTTTACTAAAGTGAAAAAAGGTGAGAAAGTTTCCAAGTCTGATGTTAATAAGCTATTAGGCAATATAAAATCCTTTGAAGATAAAAAGACCAAAGGTAGAATTAATTTTATTAAAAAATCAGGTGATATATTGGATCCAACTCAGCAAGTAAAACTTTTAATGTTTGAACCGACTGTAAAGCAACAAATGCAAAGAAGAATGAAAGAAAGTTATAGACCTCCGATGCGCGGTGGAAAACAAAAAAACAAACGGCGATTTTAATTTATTTCAATTGTTAAAAAACCCCCATTATTGGGGGTTTTTTGTTTTAGTTAGGTGGGCTATAGATATAATTTATATACACTTATCCAAAGCAATTAATGTCAAAAATATACAATTTTAGTGCAGGACCAGCAATGTTAGACGCTTCAGTTCTAGAAGCTGTGTCTGAAGCCGCAAAAAATTATGATGGGCATGGCTTAAGTTTGATGGAAATGAGCCATAGATCAAAACCAGTTATGGATATGGTTTATGAGACAGAGTCTTTAACTCGAGGATTATTGAATGTACCAGATGGATACCATGTATTATTTTTACAGGGGGGTGCATCGCTTCAATTTTCAATGGTACCAATCAATCTACTAGACGACGATATGATAGCTGATTATACTGATACAGGTGCATGGTCAACAAAAGCAATCAAAGAAGCTCTATTGTATGGTAAAGTGAATGTAGCTTGCTCATCTAAAGAATCTGTCTATGATCATATTCCTAAAGAGCTTACTCAAAGTGAAGATGCGATTTATCTACATATAACCAGTAATAATACTATTTATGGAACACAGTGGCATGATTTTCCAATACCAATTAACTCAAATGGATATTTGGTTGCAGATATGTCTTCTGATATTTTTAGTCGACCAATTGATATATCGCAGTTTGGATTAATATATGCTGGTGCCCAAAAAAATATGGGTCCAGCTGGAGTGACAATGGTAATTATACGTGATGATATATTAGATAAAGTTGATAGAAAAATACCAACCATGATGAATTATGGAACCCATATTGATAAGGGGTCCATGTTTAACACGCCTCCAGTAATGTCTATTTATGCTGTTAATCGAACTTTAACTTGGTTAAAGAGTATTGGTGGAATTGATTGTATTGAGAAAAAAAATAAATTGAAGGCTCAAAAACTTTATGATGAAATAGATAATAATGTATTATTTAGAAGTCCAGTTAAAGTTGAAAATCGATCAATGATGAATGTTCCTTTTGTTTTTGCTGAGCAAGGTGATGAATCAAGTTTTTTATCTTACTGTAATCAACGTGGATTGCAAACTTTAAAAGGTCATCGCTCTATCGGAGGTTTCAGAGCTTCTATCTACAATGCAATGCCTGAAGAAGGTGTGGATGCTTTAATTCAGGCAATGAAGGATTTTCAATTAAACTGAATACTATACAATTGAACGGGTTTGCTATCTGATTCTATTGTTATCATTTTTTTATAAACCATTCCTAATTTTAATAATAGTTCAATAGAAGCAATATTTTCAGATGACGTAATAGCCAGTATTTTTGTTAGTTGTAGTCTTTCTCTAGCATCATTAAGTATAGCTCTTGATGCTTCAAGTGCATATCCTTGTCTTCGGAAATTTGGGAGTATTGAGAAACCAATATCGGGTGAATCAAGCTTATCTCTTTTCAATAAACCGCAGATTCCTATAGGTTTTTTATCTAATAATGAAATAAGACAAAGGCCATAATTATTTATATTATAACTATTTATAGGACCTTGTAAAATAAAACTTTCTGCATCTTGAACTGAAGCAATCCCTCTATCACCTATATATCTAATAAAGTCCCGGTCATTATATAATTTGAAGATAAAATTAGCGTCATTAATAGTTAATTCGGATAATATTAAACGAGATGTTCTAATTATCTCCAATTATTCATCATTCCAGATAGTCCCTTTTTCACGCAGCTTATTGATTTTTGGTGCAATTATGAACGTACAATACGGTGCATTAGGATTATTGTCAAAATAGTCTTGGTGATACCCTTCTGCTTTATAAAACCTATCTAATTCTTTTACCTCTGTAGTAATCGGATCATCAAATAGTTTCTCAGCTTTTTTAATAGATTTTTCTACAGAAAGCTTCTGTTTATCTCCTTGGTAATAGATTGCGGATCGATACTGTGTTCCACGGTCATTCCCTTGACGATTTAGAGTCGTTGGGTCATGGGCTTCCCAGAAAATATTTAAAATCTCATCATATGAAATTTTATCTGTATCAAACATAATCTCACATACTTCCGCATGACCAGTCTGACCGCTCGTAACTTCTTTATAAGTCGGATTCTTTTTATGCCCTCCGGCATAACCTGAGATAACAGTCTTAACTCCTTCAACGCGCTCAAATACAGCTTCAACACACCAAAAACAACCTCCGCCAAGTATCGCACTTTCTAGTTTTTTTTCTGACATAATAACACTTCCTTTATTTTGACATACAGCTAACGTTGTAAGCATAGTGATCATCATTAGCATATTTATCAATACGCGAGGCATACAATAAAAATTATAATTCTTTAAGATCTTTATAAAGTGTAGTGAGCATTTCTTTAGCATCACCAAAAACCATCACAGTATTTTCAAAACCAAATAACTCGTTTTGAATACCTGCAAATCCAGGATTCATTGTTCTTTTATTAACAATAACCGTTCTTGATTTATCTACATCTAGAATTGGCATCCCGTATATAGGGCTTGAGGTATCATGTCGAGCCGCTGGATTCACAACATCATTTGCACCAAGTATAATAGCCACATCACAATCTTCAAACTCGGGATTGATGTCACCTAGATCTTTCAATTTATCGTATGGTACATTCGCTTCAGCTAGCAAAACATTCATATGGCCAGGCATACGGCCAGCGACTGGGTGAATAGCATAAAGAACAGTTTTCCCCATTAATTCTAATTGTTCTGCAACCTCGCGTGCAGCATGTTGTGCCTGTGCAACAGCTAAACCGTAACCAGGTACAATAATTACCTTATCTGCTGCATCCAAAATCATTGCTGCCTCATCTGTAGTGGAAGATTTGACATTTATTTGTTTTCCATCAGTACTCAAAGTTTCTTGTTCGAGTCCAACTGCACCAAAAATCACATTAGCCAGAGATCGGTTCATGCCTTTACACATTATATTAGTTAAAATAAGTCCGGATGCCCCTACGAGAGCGCCAGAAATGATAAGCCCGTTATTCATGAGCACGAATCCCGTTGCAGAGGCAGCAATACCAGAATAAGAGTTTAATAAAGATATTACTACTGGCATATCTGCTCCGCCAATTGGAATTGTAAGTGTAACGCCTAATAGAACTGCCAAAACAACTATTCCATAGAATAGATTTAGATCTTGGTTAACTCCAATAGTTATTAAAGTACCTATCAACACTATTCCAATTACCATAAAACCATTAAGAATTTGTAGTCCGGAAAAAACAATAGGTTTTCCACTAACAAACCCTTGAAGCTTCCCAAAAGCAATAAAGCTACCTGAGAAGGTTAGTGTGCCTATAAAAACGGATAATATAATTGTTCCAGAAATAAATGTATTCAGATCAGCAGTGCCATGTTTAGTAAAGAATTCTGAAGCGGCTACTAGTGCAGATGCCCCACCCCCAAAGCCATTGAAAATAGCAACCATTTGGGGCATTTGTGTCATCTGAACTCGAATCGCAAAAGTTGCACCAATAATTGAGCCAATAATCATTCCAATAGCAATTAATTTGAAGTCTAAAAGATCGAATGATGCGACAGTTGCAATAATAGCAATAAGCATTCCAATCGATGCAATTGCATTGCCGCTTTGTGCGGTTTTTGGGGAACCGAGTCGTTTTATTCCTATGATAAATAGGACGGCAGCAGCTACATAGGCGAGGTTTGTATATTCCAAGGTTTTACTTCCTCTTAAACATCTTTAACATTCTATTAGTAACCATAAATCCGCCAACGCAATTAATTGTAGCAAAAATGACTGCAACCATTCCTAGCCATGTACCTAATTCTCCTCCTACTTTTGTTGAAATAATAGCACCTACAATAGCAATGCCAGAAATAGCATTAGATCCAGACATCAGCGGAGTGTGTAATGTAGGAGGTACTTTAGTTATAATTTCATTCCCAACAAAAATTGCTAGAATAAATACAGTCAGAATATTGATCATATCCATAATATTACCTTAAGTATTTGTTGCTAATTCATTAGTTTGTTGATGAGTGATTTCACCTTTATGAGTAAACATTGCACCAGCAATGATTTCATCCTCAAGATCTAATTTTAGTTCACCCTCTTTAATCATATAATTGACAAATGATGATACATTTCTCGCATATAGTTGAGAAGCGTGCACTTGCATTGTGGCGGGAAAATTTGAGGTCCCATCAATTATAATGCCATTGTGATTGACCACCTTATCTTTTTGTGTCAATTCGCAATTGCCTCCATTTTCAGAAGCTAAATCTATAATCACTGACCCTCTTTTCATGTTTTCAACCATATCTTTATTAATTAAAACTGGTGCAGGCTTACCTGGAATCAGCGCTGTTGTGATTACTAAATCGGATTTTGCAGTACGTTCTTTAATTTTTAATTCTTGTTGCTTTTTATAATCATCGGATGTTTCCTTAGCATAGCCACCATCTCCAACACCCTCTTTATCTTGTGATTCAATTTCAACAAATTTTGCTCCCAATGATTCCACTTGTTCTTTTACTTCAGGTCGAACATCAAATGCTTCAACTTGAGCACCTAATCTATTAGCAGTCGCAATCGCTTGCAGTCCAGCCACTCCGGCGCCAATAATAAGAACTTTAGCAGGTGGAATTGTACCTGCTGCAGTCATAAGTAAAGGCATGTAAACGGCTAAATGAGCAGCACCAACTAGAACAGATTTGTATCCAGCAATATTCGCTTGAGAGCTTAATGCATCCATGCTTTGGGCCAAAGTTGTTCTAGGAATCAAGTGCATCGAGAACCCAGTTACTTTTTTCTCAGTTAATCTTTTAACGAGAGCTATCTCTTTGGTAGTTTGGAGAAGTGAAACATAAATGCTCCCTTCATCTAGTGCATCAACTTCATCTAATGTAAGAGGTGATACTTTTAATACAATATTAGCACCACTTAGGGTAGAAGAAACATCAGGAGTTATTTCCCCGCCTGCATCCTTATATGCTTGGTCTGAATGAAAAGAAGACTCACCAGCACCAGACTGAACTCTTAATTGTAGACCATTATCAATTAATTCCTTAACGGTTTTAGGAGTAGCTGCTACACGGGTTTCCCCTTGAATATTTTCTTTTAAAATGGCCGCAATCATTTAAATAATCCTGTATATATATTTCTACAGCACGCGAATTTAGAACATTATTTGGCAACATATCTAAAATTCATTTCAGGATTTTTACTATTGATTATCAATAGTAATTTTGGGCATGGTTACTCGTAACATAGTTTATTTATACCTGCTGATCCTATCAGCGTGCGCACCACCAACTGTACGCGTGATTGATCGCTATCCAAATAAGGAGGAAAAAACAGTAGAATGGGTAAAAGAGAGCGGGAGTTCAGTCATAGTCATCAAACGAATTGATTATTACACTAATGGACAAACTTTTTCGGAGGTTCTTTTTTCTAATGGAAAAATGCACGGAGACTTTATTCAATATCACTCGAATGGGAGAATTGGAACAAAAGGTGAATATCATTCAGGGAAGAAAATAGGCAAATGGGTTTGGAATGATGAAATTGGTACAATTGATTCAATACATACCTTCAAAGATGGATTATTTAACGGTAAAAGCGAAATTTTTTCTAGTGGAGAGTTAATTATCCGACAGAATTATATAAATGGAAAACTTAATGGAAAATTTGTTGAATATTATCCTGGTGGTAGTAAAAAGGTTAGCGGATCGTATTTAGATGATATACCTCATGACCAATGGATCTGGAGATTAGAGGACGGATCAAAATCAAGGTTAATGACTTATAATCGCGGTATTAAATCAGGTAAGTTTAATGTATGGAATGATACAGAATTAGTTCAATCAGGGTCATTTAAGAATGATCTTCAGGATGGACTGTGGAAATGGCAACATTCAGCAGATCATTTAGATTCTTTAGTCAATTATAAAAATGGCGTTTTAGATGGATCATATAAAGTATGGCATGACAATGGTTCTAAGTCAGTTATCGGTGAATTCCTATCAGGAAAACCGCATGGTCAATGGGAGTGGTGGTCTGAAATCGAGCAAATAGACTCAATTAAAACTTTCTCTAATGGATTATTGAATGGATCTTTAATGGTTTATTATGCTAATGGTCAATTAAAGCGATCGGCTGATTATAGTTTGAATAAGCTTAATGGAGAATTATTGACATATTATGACTCTGGACAAATAAAAAGTAAAACCACATATAATTCTGATGATAAAATGGGTGATTATGAGATTTGGTCACCAAATGGGAATAAAGAAGAAGTAGGTACTTACTTATCAAATAAGTATCATGGGCAGATTAAGCGGTGGTTTTCAAATGGGTCGCCTGCATCTCTATCTACATATAAAGATGGGATGTTACATGGAATTATGCAGATTTATTCATTATCTGATGTGATCAAACGTGAATCATATTATAAAAAAGATAATGAAATTGCGAGATTTGAGTATCATGATAATGGTCGATTTAAAAGGGTCCTTAGTATGGATGATGGCTTAATTCTTTATGAGAGAAAATGGAATTCCAACGGTCTTGAAGAAACTGAAGAACTGTTTATAACAGGTACTCGCATTGATAGTGACTATTTTTTATCAGGAGATATAAAATATGAGTGTATTTATAAGGGCGAAAAGAAGCATGGCATGGAATGGTGGTTTGACGATCAAAGAAATCCAACAATGATAAATTTATTTGTAGATGGCAGAAAGATTATAACTCATGAAATAACTTATGAAACCAATGAATAAACAATCTCAAAGATTGTAATTTTGCATCCATGAATCAACAAGTTTTAGACTATATCGTATCATACGCAATCCCATTAACTACTGTTGGGTTAGGTGTAATAATGGGTTGGATTTTTAAAAAATTTATTCATCATCGAATTAAAAAATTAACAGAAAGAACTGAATGGAAGGGTGATGATGTTATTTTTGAAGCGATTGAATCTCATATTGTTTTATGGTTCTTTTTAGTTGCGTTAAATATTGCTTCTACTGATATACCATTTTTAAACACAGTTTATCATAATTATATAAGCAAAATAATTATTTCAATATTGATACTGTCTATTACTTTAGCAGCTTCTAAGATTGGTGTTGGCTTACTGAACTATTGGGCAGAAAAGCAGGGCACAAACCTTCCATCAACAACAATTTTTATAAATTTAGCACGTATTGTTATTGTATCTATTGGAGTCTTAGTTATTCTTCAGTCACTTGGTATTTCTATTACTCCTTTACTTACAGCCTTGGGTGTTGGTGGGCTTGCAGTCTCACTTGCATTGAAAGATACTTTATCTGATTTTTTTGCTGGATTACATATTTTGTTATCACAGAAAGTAAAGCCTGGAGATTTTGTTGAACTTGATACAGGTTATATGGGATATATCCAAAATATAACGTGGAGGCATACGACACTTATGGAAAGGACAAATAATATTGTCACAGTTCCAAATGCAAAAATTTCAGCAGCGATTGTTAAAAATTATGATAAAGGTGACCCCAGCTTTTCAATCCGTGTCCCAGTTGGAGTCTCATATGATAGTGACCTTGACCATGTTATTAAGGTCACAGAGGATGTAGCTCAAAGTGTTATTAAAGATGTTGATGGTGCAAAAAAAGATTCAACCCCTGTAGTTCGTTGCTTTCAGTTTGGTCCATCTAGTGTTGATCTTAAAGTGTACTTTAGTGGTGAAAAATATGGAGATCAACATCCTATAATTGATGTATTCGTAAGGAGACTGCATAAGAGATATCAATCAGAAAATATAGAAATTCCTTTCCCAATTCGTACCTTGATACATAAAAATAAAGAAGTATGAAGACTTGGATTATTGTTGGCTCTTTGCTAGCAGCAATTGCAGTACTAATAGGTGCCTTTGGATCACATTCTTTAAAAAGTAGAGTTTCGCCTGAAGATTTGGCAATTTTTGAAACAGGTGTACGTTATCATATGTATCATGCTTTGGGCCTGATTATAATGGGAATTTTAGGTTTTTATTATAGTTCAGATGTAATTCAGTTTCCTGCTATTTTATTAACCTTTGGCATCCTGATTTTTTCTGGGAGTCTTTATTTATTGGTTCTGACAGGAACTCGTTGGATGGGTGCAATTACTCCCTTAGGAGGTTTAGCCTTCATTGCTGGTTGGATAATGCTTATCGTTAAAATTCGAGCAGTATAAATTAATTGTGAGGCAATCAAAAAGGAATAAACGTCATATTTCTATATGGACCGCTTCAGCCTTTGTAATCTCATCTATGATAGGAACAGGGGTTTTTACGAGCCTCGGTTTTCAGCTTAATGACCTTCAATCTATTTTTCCCTTATTAATGTTATGGGTTATTGGTGGTTTTATTGCACTTTTTGGAGCTCTGGCCTATAGTGAATTAGCTGCTGCACTTCCTCGCTCAGGAGGTGAGTATCATTTATTGTCACAGAGTATACATCCTTCATTGGGTTTTGCAGGTGGCTTGGTTTCTGCGACTGTTGGATTTTCTGCACCGGCTGTCCTTGCAGCGATGGCACTTGGTAAATATTTATCAGCTGTATTTCCAGTATTGGATGCCACCATTATAGCAACATCCTCTGTAATTATATTTCATCTTATTCATGGTAACTCAATTAGAATAGGAACATTCATTCAAGATGGTACAACGGTTATAAAAATTGCATTGATACTATTGTTCATTATAATGGGTTTGATAAATACAACCCCTCAAGATATTAGTATATTTCCTAAGGTTGGTGATATCAAACTTCTTTTTAGTTCTGGTTTTGCTATCAGTCTAGTTTGGGTATCCTATGCTTATACAGGATGGAATTCCAGTGTATATATTGCTGGAGAAGTAGTCGATCCAAAAATAAATATTCCTAAATCATTATTATTAAGTACAGTATTTGTTATGGTACTCTATGTATTATTGAATTATGTTTTTCTGTACTCCACACCCAAATCTTTAATGATCAATGAATTAGAAGTAGGATATATTGCTGGAGTAAATATTTTTGGAGAAGTTGGCGCAAAAATTATTGGGTTAGGTATTGCCATCCTATTGATCTCAACTGTAAGTAGCTATATTTTTATAGGACCTCGAATAATGCAGGTAATGGGAGAAGATCATAAATATCTCCATTTTCTATCCAAGAAGAATGATGAAGGCATACCTGTTATAGCATTTTGTGTACAATTAATAATTTGTATGATATTTATTTTATCATCATCATTCGAACAAGTATTGCTATACACCGGAATTTCTTTAATCATATCAACAACTATGACAGTATTAGGACTTTTTGTACTTCGCATTAGAAAGCCAGAATTGGATAGGCCTTATAAGGTATGGGGGTATCCTTTTACCCCAGCGATTTTCATTATTTTGAATACATGGATTTTGTTTTATACTTTTAGAATACAGCTATTTGAATCTTTAATTGGTTTTGGTATTGTTATTATAAGTATTGGAATATATTATTTTGGTAACATGTTAAAAAAAGAGACTGTTAAATGAATTTAAAGATCAAACCATTTAATGCTGAGGTAAAAACACTTTATGAGAATCATGGACATTTCCATGATGGTGATGCAGGATTAGATATCTATATTATTAATCAACAAACAATTCAAGCTAATGATACAACATTAATTCATCTTCAAATTGCATGTGAGACTAATGATGGGAAACCATACTTACTTATGCCTAGATCTAGTATCGCTAAAACACCTCTTCGATTATGTAACTCTATTGGACTTATAGATGGGGGTTACAGAGGTGAAATTATGGCAGTAGTCGATAATATAAAGAAAGAATCTTATACCGTTGAACCAGGTCAGCGACTTTTTCAGCTAGTCGCAATGGACGGTTCTCCAATCCATTTCAAATTAGTAGATGAGCTTTCTGAGAGTACTCGTGGAGAGGGGGGCTTCGGTAGTACTGGTAAATAGTTATTATATTTTTTAGCACTCTTACTGTTAGATTGCTAAAAATCATTGAAATATGGTTCAATTTATATAAATTCCGCGCTGCATATAGGTATATATATATCAATAATAATAATTTAGAGAAAATGTTAAAACGTAAACACAATAGGAGAATATAAAATGGCACCTAAAGTAAAGCCTTTGTCAGATCGTGTTGTTGTAGAACCTGCACCGGCTGAAGATGTGTCCTCAGGAGGCATTATTCTGCCTGATACTGCGCAGGAAAAACCTCAACAAGGTACTGTTGTTGCAGCAGGCCCAGGAAAAGCTTCAGATTCTGGAAAGACTGTTGCAATGGAAGTTAAAAAAGGAGATAGGGTACTCTATGGAAAGTATAGTGGTACTGAATTCTCATTTGAAGGAACTGAATATTTAATCATGCGCGAGAGTGATATTCTCGCTGTGCTTTAAGGAGTAAATCGTAATGGCTAAAGAAATATCATATGATATCGAAGCACGTAATGCCCTAAAGGCTGGTGTTGACAAGCTTGCTAACGCAGTAAAAGTCACACTTGGACCTAAAGGACGTAATGTTGTTTTAGAAAAGAAATTTGGTGCACCTACTGTAACTAAAGATGGTGTAACTGTCGCTAAAGAAGTTGAGTTGGAAGATAAATTAGAAGATGTGGGAGCGCAAATGGTTAAAGAAGTAGCTTCTAAAACATCTGATGTTGCTGGTGACGGTACAACAACGGCAACAGTTTTAGCTCAAGCTTTAGTTGCTGAAGGATTAAAAAATGTCGCTGCAGGTGCAAACCCAATGTCTATAAAGCGGGGTATTGATACCGCTGCTATTGCAGTAGTTGATGCACTTCAAGCACAGAGTAAAGATCTGCCTGATGCAGAGCAGATTGCTAATGTAGGATCTATTTCAGCTAATAATGATCGTGAGATTGGAGAAAAAATCGCTGAAGCTATGGAAAAAGTTGGTAAAGATGGTGTGATTACAGTTGAAGAGTCGAAGACAGCCGAAACATTTTTGGAAACTGTTGAAGGTATGCAATTTGACCGTGGATATCTATCACCATACTTTGTAACTAATTCTGATAATATGGAAGCTGAGTTGGAAGATCCCTATGTCTTGATTTATGATAAGAAAATATCAAACATGAAAGACCTACTTCCACTTTTAGAGAAGGTTGTTCAAACGGGTAAACCTGTAATGATTATTGCTGAAGATGTAGAAGGTGAAGCATTGGCAACATTAGTTGTGAATAAACTTCGTGGTACATTCAAAGTTCTTGCAGTAAAGGCGCCTGGGTTTGGTGACCGACGTAAGTCAATGCTTGAAGATATTGCTGTACTAACAGGTGCTACTGTGATATCAGAAGATGCAGGATACAAACTGGAAAATGCCACTTTAGAATATTTAGGTACAAGTAAACGTGTTGTATCGGATAAGGATAACTCAACAATCGTAGGTGGTAGTGGTGCTAAAGATAGCATTAAAGCTAGAATTAACGAGATTAAAGTTCAGATTGACAAGACATCATCTGATTATGATCGTGAAAAATTACAGGAAAGGTTGGCAAAGTTGGCTGGCGGTGTTGCTGTAATTAATGTTGGCGCTGCAACCGAAGTGGAAATGAAAGAAAAGAAAGCTCGGGTTGAGGATGCATTACATGCAACAAGAGCTGCCGTTGAAGAAGGAATTATTCCTGGCGGTGGTGTAGCTTTGCTTAGAACAATTTCTGCTCTCGATAAGATTAAAGTTGATGACGAAGAAGCCGTCGGTGTCGATATAGTTCGTCGGGCATTAGAATCCCCACTTAGACAAATCTGCTCAAATGCAGGAGTTGAACCTTCAATTGTTGCACAAGGAGTGCGTGATGGTAAAGGTGACTATGGATTTGATGCACGCACAGGTGAATATGTAAATATGTTCAAAGCTGGGATTATTGATCCAACTAAAGTTGCTCGTGTTGCAGTACAAATGGCAACATCAATTGCAGGTATGATTTTAACCACAGAAGCAGCTGTTACAGAGATTCCTGAGAAGGAAGCTCCTCCAATGCCTCCAATGGATCCAGGAATGGGTGGCATGGGTGGAATGATGTAACTTGTTGATTCTTCAACATATCTCATAAAACTAAAACCCGCTATTTGTATAAATAGCGGGTTTTTTATTTAATGAAATAATATTTTGATTTGTATTAATATATTAAAAAGTTATTAATTATCAGTTAAGGTGTGATTGAATTTTGAAAATTAATTTAAATAGTGACAAGGCTAGGATAATAATTTTCCTTCTATTTCTTACACCCTTTTTTAGTTGTAATAAAAAAGTGAGTGAGAATGGAGACAATAATTTCCCGAAAAAAATAAATATCTTTGGAATAAATATTTTAGCATCAGAAAAAGTTGAAGATTCCAAGATAATCCATGCAGCCAAAGTTATGGCGCAATATCTTGATAACGATGAAGACGGAATTGTAGATAATAAAGCAGTTGTGGATAAGTTGATTTCTGTTGATGCCACATTAATAATGTTTGAAAGCGAGAGAGAAGCGGAAAACTCTAATTATAAAATGCCTAATCATAATCACTTGCAAGGGCTTTGGAATGATGAGACAATACCTTCGTTCAATAAAGACAAAGTTAATGTTCGTTTTGATGCAACCCTTGAAGAAGTACTCCATTTGATTACCCATGAAGGATATGCAGAAGTTTATCCAGACATATGGGGAGAGTCTAAAGGATCAGCTATTGCCAATGCTATGGATAAAGCAAGAGGAGGATATTTTGTGTCTCCTCCACCTCAGTATCCAGCTGGTGCCTGGTATTCCTATGATGATGAGACTTGTGATTATGGTTGTATGGCTACAGAGTACACTTATTGGGCTTTGACAAGTATTTTAGGTGGGCAATCTTATCCAGGTCGATTTGAAGAAATTGAGCATGAATGGAAATTAAATACACGACAAAAAGTCAAAACAAGAGATCCAGATATCTATTCTATTCTGACTGACCAACAGTATAAAGTGCCGACTAAACTTCCAGATAGTGATTATGATGGGTTTAATATCTCCATTCTTTTGGAAAAATAGTTTATAATTCAATTCCTCAGCTTGACTAGAGAATACCCCACCGAGTAAATTCTTTTTCATATGGGCACAATTCGATTAAAAAACATGCAGTTTTATGGATTTCATGGGGTTAATGAATCTGAAAAACATCTTGGTGGAAGATTTGAAGTAGATGTGGAAATGCAACTCTCATTAACAAAATCATGTAATTCAGATGAATTGCACGATACTATTAATTATGAACAGATCTATAAAACTGTTAATACCTGTGTTAAGAAAGATAAGTTTTATTTGATTGAGGCTCTGGCAAACTCTATAGCAAAGGGTATCTTAATTAATTTTCCAATTAATTCGATTTTGGTTCGAGTTCGGAAACCACATGCTCCAGTTAAAGGAGTCTTGGATACGGTAGAAGTTGAGTTGAAGCGAACTAAAGAAGATTATGTCTGAACTAATTTATCTTGGGATTGGCTCAAATATTGGAGATAGAGAGACAAATATCTTTTCTGCTATTGCTGCCCTTGATGTGCGTGAAGAAATTGTAGTTGTTCGAACAGCTTCTATTTATGAAACTGATCCTTTATATAATTTAGATCAGCCCAAGTTTTTAAATACTGTGGTCGAGATTAAAACTGATCTTGACCCTGAAGTGATGCTTCAGGTATGTCAGGGTGTTGAACTGATGCTAGGTCGTCCAATTAATCATAAAAAAAAAGAACCAAGGGTCATTGATATTGATATCTTAGCATATGAAACGAAATCAATTGATTTAAATTATTTAAAAATCCCCCACCCGGAATTAATTGCTCGTAAGTTTGTACTTGTTCCCTGGGAGGAAATTGCTCCAGATTTTATGGTTCAAGACTTTGGTAGGAGTGTATCAGAATTATTGGATATTTGCCCTGATAATTCAAATGTAAAGAATTATAAGTTAGAAAAGACCGCATGAGAAATTTGTACTATGTAGCTATTGAAGGAACCATTGGGGTTGGCAAAACAAGCCTTGCAAATCTTCTGTCGGAAAAATTGAGTGCAAAATTAGTTCTTGAAACTTTTGAAGATAACCCTTTCTTATCAGATTTTTATGAAGATCCCGAGCGACATGCTTTTCAGACCCAGTTATGGTTTTTATTGCAAAGATATCAGCAACAACAAGATCTTCGTCAAGTTGATATGTTCCAGAACTTGGTGATTACAGACTATATGTTTGTAAAAGATAGATTATTTGCTTCGTTAAACCTTAGTGAAAAAGAAATGTCTCTTTATGATACTGTTGCAAATATGATGGAAAGAAATGTCATCCATCCAGATTTAGTTATTTTTCTTCAAGCTGATACGGAAACTCTTATGAAAAATATTGCCAAGAGAGGTAGAGACTTTGAAAAAAATATTTCAGAAGATTATATTGATGCGCTTAATCAAGTATACAATGAATATTTCTTTCGTTATCAGGATACACCTCTAGTAATAATTAATACAAACAATATTGATTTTGTTAATAATCATCAAGATTTAGAAGAGATGATCAACTATATTCGTCAACCAGTTGCTGGCACAAAATTTTTTAATCCCACTACGGGTATATAAATATGATTAAAATTATGATCTATCTTGCCATTACTTATATAGCCTATATAATGATAAAAGAATCAAAAATCTTTTCAAGTTTGCGTGGTAAATCAGTTAGGCAAAAAGAATCTTATAAAAATCTTGATATTACAGATGCGGATTATGAAGACATTAATGAAGGTAAAGAATGAATACTCTTGTAAAATATATTACTGGAAAGGTGCAGTGTTATGATGCCGGATTATTATTATTAAGATTATTGCCATCTTATTATATGCTAACCAACCATGGATGGAATAAAATTATTAATCCAGAAAAATGGTCAAAGCTCGGTAATTCTTTTACCAAATATTTTGGAGATCTAATTGATTTTGCAAACCCGATGTTTGGGTTTTTAGCTTCTTTTTCAGAATCTGCATGTGCAATATTAATTTTATTAGGTTTTTGTACTCAACCAGCAGCAGTTTTACTATCATTAACCATGCTTTTTGCTGCTTTGTATCATATTACTGGGACTGGTAATCCTGAAAGCGCATTGATTTATTTTTCAATATTTATAACAATCTCATTTACTGGCCCAGGAAAATATAGTTTAGATAGTAAGTTTTTTTCGAACAATAAGAATTAATGCAAGCAGTTCGTATTCATGAACATGGTGATGCTGGGATTGTTCAATACGAATCTGTACCTGAACCGAAACCAAAAATAGATGAAGTCCTTGTTCAAGTAAAAGCCGCTGCAATGAATCATTTGGATTTATGGGTACGCCGAGGAATTCCAGGCACACCCTTACCAATGATTCTAGGAAGCGATGGCTCAGGTGTAATTACTCAAGTTGGAGATGATGTCACCCAATTCCAAGTTGGTGATAATGTTTGTATTCAACCACTTATCTATTGCGGCCATTGCCGTTTTTGTTCGCGTGGGCAGGAAAATTACTGCGATACAATAGGTTTTCTTGGAGAAACCCAAAATGGAACTTATTGTGAGTATATTGCGGTTCCTGAAAGGAATGTGCGGTTAAAACCAGAACATATTTCCTTCGAGGAAGCAGCAGCGTTTCCTTTGACATCACAAACGGCTTACGCCATGCTAATTCATCGCTCGAAAATTGAACCAGGTGAAACAGTTTTAGTATGGGGAGCAAATTCAGGTGTAGGGACAATGGCGATTCAAATAGCCAAAACAATAGGATGCCGCGTTATTGCAACCGGTAGTACTGAGAAAAAACGTATCCATGCAGCGGCAATCGGAGCAGATC
>NZWI01000025.1 GCA_002701875.1 Fidelibacterota bacterium | reverse complement strand
ATCCTTCGCGACTAACTTTATCAGAAATATTTTTTTCTATTTTACTAGCAATCTTATCGCTACCAAATATAACCTCCCAATTATCAAGTGTTTGTTGTGAAATATTAGGAGTAAATCCGATATTTAGNTCAACATCAAATCGTTTATCTTGGTAAACATCAAATTTGGATAAGGGCAATTCTGCAACATAGCTACCATCAATAAGCAATGCTTCAGCCATTACATCATACTCCACATCATTTGCACTTGTATCATTCAGAGTAAACTTTGTTTTTACTTGAACAGAGTTTTTTTCGTATTCACCTTGTAGATCAAAGGTAAATTTGTATAGTGAATCTGAATGCAATGAATTTATGTTATCAATTGTTACCATAGATTCAAGCTTATCCTTTGCTACCTCAAGCAATATGTCATCTTGTCTTCGCATATATTCGCCAAGCTCGCCTTCGATTGCAAACAAACTCAATATTGCACCAAGATTGATTAAAAAATAGACTTCAACTTTTTTCATAACTAATAATCTATTCTTTTATTGCTTTTGTCAGTATTCTACTAACTTCATTGTGGATTTCTTTTTGNACAGTACCNTTAACAAGTCTAGTAACACCAGAACTAAGAGCCTCCATTCTTTCGTTGTGNCCTTTCAATTCTGTTTTTAATCCATTAACAGCACTAGCTAATGAAGCCACCGCATCTTGATCCATATTTGATACTGCTTTTGCAGCCTCACCGCCGGATGCACNCCCGTGACCATCNTCAGGGCCCAAATTATAAATGCTTTGCGCATATAGAATCAATAAACAAAATTCTAAAACTAAAGCACCAATCGACAAATAAGTCATTAAGCCTACATGATCTGGATCAAGTGTAGCAAAGATTGATCTAAATCCAACGATAACCAATAAGAAAGCTGCCCCGCCATATACTAGAGCGGTTCTGGCATTAATGTCTGATCTTAGTTTCATATTATATTTTACCTCTATTATTTCTAATAATATTTAATTGTTTTTAAGAATATAACCTCTAAAATTAATTAGAGAAGTAAGTGAATACTAAAAGTATTACAAATACCTCATTAATTATCTAAACGAGTGCTATATAACTTTCCTTTATATATAAATGTAGGTTGATTGTTATTACGTGCATCGGAAAAAGCTTTTTTAAATCCTTTTAATGAATAAACTGATTGATCTTCATCAACTTCTAATTCAAGTATGATACTTCTTCGGTTTCCTGATAAAACCACACTTCTTTCTTCAATTCTGCTTACGGTATAGGTTCCAATTTGTGAGCCAATATTATATAGTTTATTATTTATTATAGCAGTTCTTGGTTTTGACANTGTTATTNGTGTAAGTAAATATTCTTTTTTAAAAGATTGTTGATNGTTACCAGCACCTTTTTTGCTCAACAACCTTGATTCAGAAAAAATATCATTTTTCCATTTTATATTATTTGATAATGTTTCGTTGGGTACTTTGGGCATTGCACTGATTGTTTTCTCAATATCAATCGAATAATCACCCTTATTTATATGTGGTTTAGACCGATAAACTAACAAGGATAAAGACGCATCAACCTCACTATTGTTTGCTGAATTTATTTCCATTTCATTAACAAGATAGTTATTTAAAGATAGATCGCCTAAAGCTTTACCTATATTTAAAAAGGATCCCCTAATAGATAATTGGATAGAATGTCTTTCTATTTCAATACTTAGATCTGAAATAGCATCCTGGGTGATATCAAGTGTATTTGATATTTTTGGACTTAGCTCATCAAGTCTAACATTATTTGTTGCACAAATATTTTTTATTTCATTTAATGAAACAATGAATTCGTTTTCATTCTCATAGTATGATGCAAGTTTTGGTATATTTTTAATATACTTACTATATTGATCTAATAAACTAGACAATGGGTCATTGATTTTCCCAAAAAGTTCAAGCTTACCATTAATAATATTAATTTTTTCATTGGTTTCTTTTTGTTCATCCATCGATATAATGTTGTAATAGTAAACCCCAACAATTAATAATACTGTAGCGCTTAGATTATATATAGATGTTTTCATATGGTGATATCAATGGTAAACAAAAGCCTGTTTTGTTTACCGGGCTGTTGATTGATTAGTAATGCATCTTTAATTAAGCGTTGTTTTTTTAAATCTGTTAGCATTGTAGTCAATATGCGTCTTCCGCTTTTTCCAGCAATGCCAATTTTNCCATATAAAGATAAAGTAAAGNAACCATTGTCTATAGATTGGTTCAGAACTAAACGATCAATCTTTGCAGCATCGGGGATTACTGAAGATAGNAACTTAGTTATAAAGATACCTTTNTTTGAAAAATGATCATCAAATGCTTTNGTTTTTATTAACTGTTCACCAATAGTATTGCTTGTAATCAAGGCCAATTTTTGTTCTTTTATTGGTAATTGATATTTTAACCCCCTTAATGATATATAATTATTTGAAGAAAAATAAATAAGTGCAATTATAACGCTTGTTTGTAAAATTACGCCAATGGCAGTCTTAAATATAGGAGAGATATATTCAGAAGGCTCACGTTCTGGTATAATTTTTTCAACTTTGATCTTTTCTTTTTTATCATCGCTATCTTTACCTCTCGCTTCTACTTTATTGTCCTCATCTTTTTTATCATCCCATGGAATTTCATCAAAGCTATCTTTTTGTTTATCTTCAATATTGTCCCACAATTCATTTTCACCATCTTCAATATTTGTTGTACCATCACCTGCACGTCGATTAATATATTCATGTAAACTTTCATCTTCAGAAGTTTGACTTGTTGCTTGTCGTTCTTTGTCTAATTCCGATCCTTTCTTTAGCTTATCTAANCCTTTTTTAATAGAAGGCTGAGCCTCCTCGACAATTTTGCGGTGTTTTTCAATATCAATTTTAAGTTGAACATCTTCAATCTCTCTTTTATGTTCAGTTATTTTTGATTTTTGATAATCTAAATATTGGCCATATTTTTCATCTTTTTTCCCAGTTAAGTCAGCTTCATCAATAATTAATTCTAATTTTTTTAATGATTTTTTTGTTGAAGTAACATCAGCTGTTACTAATGAATTTGCTGCCTTATTTAATTTACTTTCATATTCTGCCTTGGCTGTTTCAACGCGCTTTTTACTAGCAATTACTGAACAATGAATTTTTTTTGTTTGAAGTTCATCAAAATAATTTCCCGTATTATTGTTATGTTCTTCCCAAAATAATTGATATTCCTCTGATAATTCTGATTCAGANTCTAGATCTTGAATTAAATTTTCATATTTTTTTATTTCTCTTTCTAAAACTATAAAATCGTTTGCAGTAGAATCATCATGAATNTTTAATAACAAATTAATGATATTAGATTCTCCATTGGATAATCTTAGCTGAAAAAGCTGGAACTTTTGTTCTTCAAGATTGTTTTTAATTGATAGTAGATAATTATTGTAATCTTCATCGCGTTCAGCAAGATTTTGTCCTTTATCTATGATTTTTTCAAATTTATTTATCGTGTCCGACACACTTTTAAAATCTTTTATTGAGGTGCTAACTTTAGAATTTATATTCTTATCGATTTTATAATTATCAGCTAATTTATCATGAACTGAATCAAGATCTACGTGGCCTTTTTTATCTTTGTTCATTATTGAAATATTATCATTTGTATTAATGACTACTAATAAATCTTCCAACAGCTAGAGCAACTTTATCATAGCTTTCTGATACTGGATGATTAGGTGAATATTCATCAATCGCTTGACGGTTGCTATGAGATTTTGCTATAATATTTGAATAAGGAATTGTAGTTCTAAAAATTCCAGAATCAAATGCTTTAGCTGCTACCNTTTTCATTTCTTCAGACTGTGGCGAATTATTTACATATTTTGTTAATAAAACGGGCAAAGCGCTTATCTTGCCATTCAATTTTTTAACATCATCAATTATTTTTTTAATAACTATTCTAGCATCCAGGGACCATTGGTCTTCGGCGCTCAAAATATACCAGTACCAGTCACTTGTTAATANGGCATTTAATGTTAGTATTGATGACTTTTGTGGGGGTGTATCAAAAATTATATAATCAAAGCTAGACTTTATTTTTCTATTAAAAAAATGATTGAACAGTCTAAAAATATTAATATCCAGCAGTGACTTCATTTCGCCCTCAGTACTATCAAGCATAAGAGTAGATGCCAATAGTTTTATTTTTGGATTTCGGGTNTCAACTATNTAATCAGAGGCACCATCACCTGAAGATTTTAATAGATTTGTAACGTTTCTCCCGTTTTCAACAACATCCACATTATAGTTTTCTGCTAACGTAGATGAGGAGTTTGCCTGNGCATCAAGGTCNCANACAAGNACCTTTTTACGTTTGCGCGCTAGGCTCCATGCAAAGTTAATGCAGGTNGTTGATCTTCCTACTCCGCCTTTATTGCATACTATGGTTATAATTTGAGGTTTTTTAATTGCCATATAACTTTAATGGAAATTTATTTAATAATGGATACATTTTCAGACAATACATTTATGCCAACATCTGTAACAACTAGTTCCGTATTTAATCTTAAATCATTCCCAACTTCAAATCGACTGCTGTCATTTCCGCCATCCCACTTCATTTTTTCTTTAAAAAATCTACTTTCCAAGTAAACACTAATTTCATATGAATTCGTTTGATTGTCAGATTTATAAGCAATAACACACTCTAGTGGGATACCATTAGAATCAAACTTAGTGTTAGTTTTTCCATATTTATTATCTTCCTCATGTNTTGTGGTATCTGAAGGTGTGGATTCATCCGGCCAGTTATTAAGATCTTGTTTTTTGTGATCGCTAGATGAATCTGCAGTTGTAATTATGGTATTATTATCAAGATTCAAATAATAATTTAATTTTCTTTTTATCATTCCTTTGATTTCTTGCGAATCAAAATTTGAAAATGTCAGTAGATTTTTATTATAAATATTAGCAATCATAAAATAATAATGACTCATAGACAAGGTGGCACTAGTATATGCTGGGTCCCGCACGGCTTTAGTTAATAATTTTTCAGTGTATAAAAAGTCGCTAACATTGCTATCAACAGTTGATGCAGGATAAGCACCATTTAATAAATAGTAATGCTGAATAGATTTTGATAGTGATTTTGCATTGATTAATCTTAATTGATCTCTTGATGCTTTAATAACTTCAATGCTTAAAACAAACATNAATGCAGTTAATGAAAGAAAAACAAGTGCTTTAGTTACGTATTTCATTCAATTAAAATCATTAATCAACTATTTCTAAATTATTTCCTCGTGTTTTTACAATGTTTTGATTTAAATCATAAACGATTAATCCAATAAGCATAGAACCTAAGATTAATACCAATATTACGGATTCTTTAAATAATGATGAGACTTCAACGGAATTATCATCAACATGAGCAAATGATTTTTTTGGTTTATAATTCTGGGTAGGAATNTTCTTGGCTTTTTTGATTGTAACAAAATCATCTTTAATCCCATTAGTAGGTATATCAGCGGTATTTGTANCTGATTTATTAACCATACCATGAATATTCATATTACAAATACTACATGAGGAATCATCTAATTGTAATCGTTCATTACAATTAGAACAAATGTAGGTATCTGAAAATGGATATGCGGGGTCTCTGGGGTCTGATAATCTATGAACGAGGTTTTTCACGTTAAAACTTACAAATAATTAGCAAGAGGGAGATAATTAATTTCACGACTAGTCAGAGGGTCAATAATTGGACCCATAAAAAGAGTAATAAATATGAAATAATTGATACTTTACCATGGGTGATCATAAAAAATGCCGAAATAAAGCAAATATGAAGTTTTATTAATTTTACGGGGGTAAAATCCTAGTTAGGATATATAGTAGAAATAATAACATAACAAATGATATCTAACAAATGAATATGGAAAAATAAATTAATATAAAATTATGGACCCTCGATGAAATACATAGTGAATAATAATTTCTGACGATAAGNAGNANAATTACGGTAAATAATTGTTAAANTATTATGTATAATAATGANTTTTTACATAATTTTTGATAAATTCAATAAATTCAGTTAATATTTACCATGATTATATATCAAATGATTTTATTAAAAACCAAATAATGAGCAAAATAAAGATTATATTTTGTCTATTAAGGAGAGGCGATGTCTGATTATACAATTTATCATAATTCTAGATGAGGAAAAAGTAGAGCTACATTGCAATTGCTGCGTGACAGCAATATTGAACCAAATATAATTAATTATTTAACTGAACCACTAAGTGTANAGTTATTAACANCAATTTCAGATAAATTAGGTGCTAAGCCATCATCATGGATTAGAAAGAATGAAAATGAGTTTAAAATCAACAATATCAATGATATTATTGATGATGATCATCAGCTTTATTTAGCGATGATNAAATTTCCTAAAATTATAGANCGACCNATAGTAACAAGNGGAAATNCGGNTATTATTGGAAGGCCACCTGAGAACGTCATAAAATTAATNTAATTAATAATTAACTATATTGTATAAAATAGTTGTTCTATANATTGTACNTNATNGTGNCGGTNTTTTNAGTATNATATATGTATAATATGCATATATTCATTAAAATATTAATACTATTATTTAAATTTAACTAAAAACTATATAAAAATTCCCAGTAATTAATCATATAATATTTCATATTTATTATATAGTTAGAAAATAATGATTTACAGNTTAAATNCCATTCTTATTGGTGTTTTTATATAGAAATCAGACAATAATGGTAAAATTGTTATGTATTATGAAAATTTTCTATATATAACGTTATATCAGTTAATATTTAGTGATGTTAACTATAACTGCACAAAAATTGTTTATTTATAGTATGTTACTANAATCNCTTATTTATTTGATTTATTCGTGTTGAGTCGCGATTATTATAATTAAATATTGTTTTATGAAAATCAATTAATTAATAATATNACATTACCACATAAATAATTGATAAACTGATTTATATATTNCTTTTTTTATGTTATTGCTTAATAATTATCTCTTAAATAATTTATTAATTTTAAATCATTACCTAGTATATTTTCGATCNATTTTATTATTTATTTTATTATACTACGTATTAAATTATCATATAATTCAATATTTCGAAAATCTATTGAATATCAAATAATATATTCCGATATTCCGAATATAAGAATATTAGGAATACGAAATAATGCCCAACATAGATATATATAGTTTGATCACTCAAATGATAGAGGACAATAATTCAATTAGGTTTACAACGCCTAGATCTATGATAAAATATTTGTTGCCAATAGAAAAAGCATATGGATATTATATTGGCAATAAAGCTGAATTTTATGATCCACAGGAGGATCAAATATTTTATAGAAATTTTGATGCCACAAATGAAAAATCACGACTTGATTCACTTACATATATAAATGGTAGAATTGATTATTATAATCGTCATTGTGAAGAACTATTAAAAAAAGAATTAATGACAGATGATCAATATGTACCAATACCACATGTAATGGAGTACGCACTTAAATTACGATTAGCGCATCCTATTGTAGATAAAACGTATAACGATATGACTAACAATAATATATCGCTGGTTAGAGTTATTAATGAACCTACTATTTATCAATCAGCTTTAAAATTAGATAATTTATTGTTTGTACCAAGATTTAATAAAATGATATATGATTACTTAAAATCATTAACTAAGGATAAAGTATTAGTACCCCAAAATACATTATATAATCCAATGTTAGAGTTTGAGGATTGGTTTATGTCTTGTGGGATTGATATTGAATCAACTCCAAGTTTAATTAAAGGTGCAAAAGGAGCACGGAATATTGGTACACCTGTAACCTTAGAGGTTGATGATAAAACAACATCAATACATCTTAGACCTACAGTTCGGGCAAATCCAGACGATTCAAAATGGTACAGAAGTCCCATAGAAGCGAAAATAATCAATTTAATAGAAAATGAAAGATTAGAGGAATTTTTANTTGATTGTANATTTAAACATGTAAATAAAATAAACTTTAAGNTATTATCAAAAAAATTAAAGTGTAGCGATAAAACAGCNAAAAAGTTAATTCAANTTCATGCTCCATATATATTAGAGTAATCATTTAGTATGTCCATACAAATATTTATTACGGGNGGAACATTCGATAAAGAGTACAACGAAATATCAGGTAANCTTTATTTTAAAAAGACACACTTAAAAGAAATGCTAGTGATGGGTCGCTCACAATTAGATGTNAAAATAAAAACACTAATGNTGATTGATAGCCTTGATATGANCAAGNATGATAGAANACAAATACTAAANTCATGTACGGATTGTAAAATAGATCAAATAGTTATAACNCACGGTACCGATACTATGGTAGAATCAGCAACATATGTAGCAAATGCTAGATTAAATAAAACTATTGTGTTTACTGGTGCAATGATACCAATTGATTTTGGAAGTTCGGATGGTTTATTTAATTTGGGTAGCGCAATGGGGTTTGTACAGAGTTTATCAAGTGGAGTTTATATTGCGATGAATGGTCGNTATTTTGAATGTGATAAGGTTCAAAAAAATATTAAAACCGGGATCTTTGAATCACTATAGAATGAATTAATTTATATTTTCATTTTTCCCAATCAATTTCTATCATTTGAGTTTGCCTTGGGTCTATATATTTACACTCATTACCATCAAAAAAAGCATCTTCTTCAAGCATAATAGCTATTTCTTTATTCCATTCATTAATAAACATTTTAGCGTTTAATTCTATAGAGTATGCTGTATTTGGATAGAGCGGATAATCACCATTTACTGGTACTCCATTTTGTTTATCCCACATGCCTATAGTGGGTCCAGANCCATGGCCATAATAACCGATGGGATGTGTATATATTTGAGGGTTGATACCTTCACTTTTTGCTTTATTGATTGTTGCTCTTAACATTTCATTACCTGTCTTACCTGTTTCAAATTGGTCGGTTAAAATATCTTGAAGACGATTACCCGTTTTTAATGCCGTATTTAGATATTCGGGAGTTTTGCTTTCATTTGGCATAAATACGTATGCATGTTGTTGTGTATCCGTATTTAACCCTAAATAGGTAATTCCAAAATCAACATGTAAAAGATCACCAGGTACAATAAGATTATCAGGTTTTGATTTAGAAAAGGATGATAAAAAATCAAAATTCTGTGTATCATTTCGTTGTATATCTACTGTGGGATGAAACCAAGTTACAAGTTTTAACTCTCTTATTCTTTCGCGGTACCACCATACAATATCATCGGTTGTTGTAATGCCAGGTTTTATATTTTCTGCAGAAAATCCTTCTTTGATTATGTCATGNGCAATTTTACATATTTTAGGATATATTTCCATTTCGAGATCACTTCTTGTCTCTAACCACCCAATAGCAACTTGTTCAGCACTTACAACCTTATTTTTGTATTGATTAGGTAAAGATTTTAGAAAAAGATCATTTTCAATTGCGGTAAGCCCATCAGCTTGCGCAAAATATTTACTTTTATTGATTCCTATTTTATTTGGATTTTTCTGAGTAATAAAATTTGCTAATGCTTCATATTGATTTGGTTGTTTTTCTGGATCCCATGATTTAATAAAAATATCGCCAACATCGTATCGTGCAATAGCATATCCCTCTAATGGTTTTTTATTTCCGGGATCATATATAACAAGAATTGTTCTGCGTCGCGCATTTAACCATGTAGATGGTAACATTGTTCTGATTACTGGGTCTTCATTATACTCGCGAGCAATAATAATCCACATATCTATATTATTGCGCTTCATAATTTCAGGTAAAACAGTTTTAAATCTATCTTTTAGTAGTTTATTTCTTAAGACTGCTCTTTCTCTCATTGGCAGAATCTCATTTTTTATTTTATCGGTATTATTATTTATAGGGTTTTGACATGAGTTAAAAATNAAAATTGAAATAAAATAAAAAAATGTTCTAGTTATTGTGCTCATAGATCTCCATCATATAATATTATTATTAGTTTAATTGAATCCTAAGTTTGCATAAAGAAATTTGGTCTAACAAACAAAAAAGATATTTTTTCAATTTTTAATGAATATAATTATTACTAAATATCTATTATTCAATTAGGTATAATCTATGTATTTCTTGTGTACAGTTTGTAAAAAAGAGATCACATCTCCATCAAAACCAATTTGGTTATGTAATTGTGGTATGCCCCTTGAAGTTCGCTATTCTTGGGAAGGAGAAATGCATANNATTGACGTTGATGATTCCGAAAAATCATTGTGGAGATATAATTCAGTTCTACCAAATGTTAAGAATAATATTTCTTTAGGTGAAGGTCATACTCCACTTATTCCTATTGGTAAAAATATTTTAGTTAAAGACGAAACAGTAAATCCGACTGGGTCTTTTAAGGATAGAGGTATGGCGCTCGCCGTAACTATGGCCAAAGCACAGGGAGTTCAAAATATTTGCTTACCATCAGCAGGCAATGCAGGAATTTCTGCAGCCGCATATTGTAATAAGGCAGAAATAAAATGTCATGTTTATTTACCAGAAACAATCCCCGAACCATTTAAAAAAGAGACAGAAAAATACAAAGCTAAAATAGTTTTAAGCGGTNACACTATATCAGATGCAGCAAAAAAAATGTTAAAAGAAAAGCAAGAAGATTGGTTTGATATTTCGACATTAAAAGAACCTTTCAGAGTTGAGGGNAAAAAGACACTAGGTTACGAAATTGCTGAACAGATGGGGTGGGAATTCCCGGATGTAATTATTTATGAAACTGGCGGAGGTACAGGTTTAATTGGAATGTGGAAAGCTTTTATTGAATTAAAAGGTTTGGGTTGGGTTAAAGGTAAACTTCCTAGAATGGTNGCCGCTCAATCTGATGGATGTGCACCGGTTGTTAAAGCATTTCAAAATTTACAAGATAAAACAGAATTTTGGGAAAATAGTAATACAATTGCATTAGGCTTAAATGTACCTGGCCCATTAGGTGGATCATGGATATTAAATGTTNTATATCAAAGCAANGGAGTAGCAATTTCTATAGCTGAAGATCAATTATCTGATTTAACTGAAGAATTCAATTCATTAACTAANATAAATGCTAGCGCTGAGGCTGGAGTGGTTTGGGGCGCCTATAATATATTATTGGATATGAACTGGATTAATCAGAACGAGAAAGTAGTGTTATTTGCAACTGGTGTAGAACGTTGTAAATTCAAATAATTATGCCCTATAGGTTTCTATTGAATTATCTATTACACTTAATTAGACTTTTCCCCATCACATTAATTCTATATTCCTGTGAACCAATTGCAAATCATTTTAATAATGTTGAAGATGCGATTATGTATCGAGCCTCTACAATAAAAGATTTTCCACCAAAAAAAACAATAAAAGTCATGACATGGAATATTCGTTTTGGTGTCGCACGATCAAATTTTTTTGGAGATGGGTGTGGTGATAGAGTAATTTTTACAAAAAAAGAAGTAACAGCTGGTCTCGAAGGTTTAGCAAATAAAATAAATTTGGAAGACCCTGATATACTTCTTTTACAAGAGGTAGATGTACAGTCAAAAAAGACAGGCTATATCGATCAAGCCCAATGGTTATTGAACAACACTAATATGAATTACGGAGCATATGCGTCTATGTGGGAAGCTCAAGTTATTTTAGCTGATGGTTTAGGCAGAGTTAATACCGGTAATCTTATATTATCTAAATGGGAATTAAAAGATGCTGAACGCTATCAATTAGAATTACGGGGAGACCAAGATGCACTAACAAAATATTTTTATTTAAGAAGAAATGTTATTAAAGCTAAGGTAAATATGTCAAGTGCTCCATTTTATGCTGTGAATACACACTTAACTGCATTTGCTACTGATGATACTAAGCTAAAACATATAAATGGATTTAAAACAATTTTGGATGGAATAGTAGCAGATGGACACAACTTTATCGCAGGTGGAGATTTAAATGAGTTACCTCCAAATGCTTCAAAAATTGATTATTGTTTGGAAGATCAATGTGAAAATGAATCATATCATTCAGATAAAACGCCTCAACATAAAGAAGGGGCATATTTTGCACCTGAGATCACATGGCTCTCTGATTTATATAAAACTTATAAGCCGGCAATTTCCCTTGAAGAATACGGCTCTCAAGAATTAAAACACTTTACACATAGCCCGGATGATAATTTAATATTAGATCGTAAACTAGATTATCTTTGGACAAATACTTCTTGGTCAAGTGGTACTACACACCAAGAAGCCACTAAACTTTCAGATCATATTCCAGTTAGCGCATTTTGGGTAATAAAATGAAAAAGATTATTTTTTTTCTATTTATAATATCTGTAACAAATGCTCAATGGGAATATGAGACTGCTAGCATAATAGATAAGGGACGGAAAGAAGTTGGGTTGTTTTCTCCATTTAGAGTAGGTCTCCAAAATGGTATGGAACTTTCCATAAATAAATTTATACTTATGCCAACAGTTTCAATTAAACAATCTCGGCCATCATTTAACCAATGGTCAATGGCTCAAAAATTTCAATTGAGCTATCCATCAGCAGGTATGAAATGGTTACAAAGTCCATTAGGTCAAGAATTAGGTGAACCGGATATGTTTGCATTGATTTCTCCTGAATTTAATATTCCACAAATGATTTCTATTTATGGTGAATTAATTGCAACATCAGGTTCTAATCAAAAAGGAAGATTAACATTAAATGGGGGAGGAGGGTTTTCAATAAATGGAAAAAACTTATCTGATGATGCAACTATTGATCTACCAATAGCCTATCCAAGGTTATCTATTTATTTTAATGGATTACTCTTTAAACTAGGGGGAGAGTATTACAAAAAAATAAATACAACATTATTTTATGTTGTTGACTATGACATGTTTTTAATGCCCAACGGTAGAGGTCGATATGCTTTTGAACATAAAAGCGCATTAATTTGGTCAAAAAATCAAAAATTTAGATTGCTATTAGGATATAAACTTATTGCTGGAGAATATCCATTTGGGCCTCAAGCTCATCTTTTGCCAGTATTGGATTTTCAATTTGGCTGGTAAACTCTCACGAATATTTATTTTATTTTCATTTGTTCAAATACAAATGATTTTAGCTCAGGGTTCACTTGTAGGTGAATTAGGGTGCGGTAATTGCCATAGTGGAATAGAACCTTCTAAAATTATAATGCAACGTGCACCAGATTTAAGTTATACTGGTTTAAAGTATAATGAAGCGTTCATTTATGATTATTTAAAATCTCCACAAAAGATCCGCCATCATATTGGTAAATCAAGAATGCCAAATTTTGGGTTTGCCGATAATGAGGCATTGGCATTAACAAAATATCTTATGTCTCAAAAAAAATTGCCGGGGGATAAGAAATTAGAATCCAAACGAATCAAACCAAATGATAAAGGATTTAATTTAATCCACAACGATTATCAATGTACAGCTTGTCACAAATTAAATGATGTTGGTTTATTACAATCAACAGATCTTACTGATGCAGGAGTAAGATTAACAAATAATTGGCTATATGAATTGTTATTATACCCTTCTTTGTATGTCCCTAAAGAGTCACCAATGCCAACATTCTTTAATAAAGAAAATTCAAAGGATGCCAAAATTATCAAAGACATGGTAGGGTACTTATCTTACAAAGGACAAAAACAAAGAAGTCAATTGGAAAGACAATTACAAAATGTGGAAAAAAAATATCCGAATATGACAAAGGATGATGGAAAACTTGTGTTTCTATCTCAAAATTGTATGGGGTGTCATACTCTAAAAGGAGAAGAAACTTGGTTCAAAGCACATAATGCACCGGATTTAAGCGCACAGAAAATGAGGACCAAAACATCATGGTTAATTGATTATTTAGAAAATACTAATGCTATTAGACCTCATGGATATTTCCCAGGTACAGGAAGCCGAATGCCCAATTATAATTTGACAGATACAGAAATTGATACACTTATATCTTGGCTTGGACAAATGAAAATGAAAACCAAACTGGCGCCTGTAAGCGTTTTTCAAACACAAAAAGCTGAAAGGTTATTAAATGATAATTTAGGATGCCTTGGATGCCATCAATTAAATGGAAAAGGTGGAAAAATAGGGCCTGATCTTAGTATTGCTGGACGTCGGCTTACAGATGGTTATATTAAAATGGCTATTGAAATGCCACACATGGTTCTTCCAGAAAGCATAATGCCTAAAATTCAGATGCCAAAAAATTTGATGGAATTAATTCAATCATATTTAGCTTATAATAGTACAGAAACAAAACCTCAGTATGCTAATTTGATTATAAACCCGCCTTACAAAGTTTCAACATCTTATGATGCAAATTGTGCTCCATGTCATGGTGTTAAGGGAGATGGCGCGGGTTTTAATGCCTCCAATTTACCTGTTTCACCTGGGAATTTTACGGATGCGAAAATCATCAGTTTGCGATCTGATAACACATTATTTGATACAATATATGGAGGTGGAAGAATTATGAATAAAAGCCATTTTATGCCCCCATGGGGGCAAAAATTGAGTAGGCAGGAAATTGTCGAATATGTATCTCAAATCAGGCAGTTTTGTCAGTGTGATCCACCTGACTGGTCAAAAAATTAATATTTATATTATGAGGTTAGTATTAATTGCTATCGCTCTTTGTTATGGATTATTGCTTGGTCAACAAGATGAATTTGTTGGATCAAAAATTTGTTCAAATTGCCATTTAACCGAGTACGATAGTTGGCTTGAATCCACCCATGCAAAAGCAGGTGGCAAGCCAACAGCAGATCGTATTCTTGCTCCTTTTGATGGTGTAAAAATTGAAATAAAAAACGGATGGTTTATACCTTATAAAAAGAATAATCGTTATTTTTTTCGTGCACAAGAAAACGGTTTTCCTGAAAAGAAATATGAAGTGGTTGGTGTAGTTGGTGGGGGATTTTTATATGGAGGTGGAACCCAAACTTATTTTGGATTTTTTCCCGATGGCACAATGAGATTATTGCCGTTTGATTATCATCCTGGAAATAGAACCTGGTTTTTTGAGTCAAATGATTTGTCAGGCTGGGTACCGGTAAATAAAAAGATTTCACCTAGGCAGATGTCGGAATGGCCTCCGAATAGAGTTATTGGTGCCATTGAAGAGCAACAGAATTGTCAACAATGTCATGGTAGTCAAATTGTTACCTCATTTACAATCAGTAAGGGAGCATACACAACAAATTTTACGGAACTATCAATTAATTGTGAATCTTGCCATGGGCCAGGGAAAGAACATGTATCTTTAATGCAATATGGCAAAACTATAGTAAAAGGATACACAGGAATTAGTTCATTGACGACGCTATCAAAGGAAGAAGGAGTTAATGTATGTTCGCAATGCCATGCCTTGAAAGACATGATTCGCCCAGGATATTTGCCAGGAATGGATTTCGAAAATTATTTTAGCACAAAATTTTCTATGTTAGGTAATAATCCATATTATCCTGATGGACGCGTTAGAGCATTTGGATATCAACAGAATCATGTCTTTAGTGATTGTTATATTAATGGATCGATGACATGTGTCGATTGTCATAATCCCCATTCAAATAGTTATCAAGATATAAACCGCAATCCCTTAAAAGGTCGCTTTGATAATGGGCAGTGTACCTCATGTCATATTTCAATATCATTGGATATTTCAAATCATACTTTTCACAATGAAAACTCATTAGGAAGTCAGTGTACTTCATGTCATATGCCATTTCAACAACATCGAGCAGTAGGTGATTACTTAAAATTTGCTAGAGCAGATCATACTATATCGATTCCAAGGCCTGATTTAGATGAAAAATTTGGTATCACTAATGCATGTGTTCAATGTCATTCGGACTTATCAAACAAAGATATAAGTAACCAGATAATGAAATGGTACGGAAAATTAAAACCACTGAATAAATTAGAATCCGCACTAGTATCATTTTTAGATGGAAAAAACTCAATGGGGGATTTAGTTAATTTGATTGGTGATAACTTTGACCCTTCGCCACAACTTTTTGCTGGTTTAGCAACAGCTTACATGTCAGATCATGCAAATCGATACAATGATTTACTAATAAAAAAACTTAAAAATCTTTCAACTAGCAATGATTTAGATATTAAAAGTGTATCCTTAGCTTATTTAGATTTATTAAGCGAGTATGAAAATAAATTACCGCAATATTTAATAAATATTTTATCTAAATCAGGCAAAGACCAGGGTAAAATAAGATCGCGATGGTCAACAGCTTTAGCATATAAAGCACAGGAGTTATCAAACCAACAAAATTTTTCCGAATCTATAAAGCTCTATAATAAATCATTAACTATATGGCCTAATAATCAAAAAGCGCGCAAAGGTCTAGCAGCCATATATTTGCTGACTGATGATTATTCAAATGCTGTAATGACTTATGGTGAAGTAGTAAAGATCAATAAAGCTGATTGGAATGGCTGGACCGGTCTAGCAAATTCTCAAGCAAGAAATGGTCAATTTAATATTGCATTGGAAGCTTATATGAAATCATTAGAAATAAATACTCATAATGCATCAGCTCATCTTGGGATAGGAGACATTTTGTATAAAATGAAAAATTATAATTTAGCTGAACAGCATTTAGCTAGAGCAATTGAATTAGATCCTGAAATTGTTGAAGGTTATATTTTTCTGGCAGCTGTAAAAGTAAAGCAAAATGATTATAAGAATGCTTCGCTTTTTCTTAGTAGAGGATTAATATTAAATCCAGATCATGCAATTGGGAAAATCATGAAAAGAGAACTAACTAATATTGAATGATGAGACAAAATAGTTGTTTTAGAATAGTTTTAATTAGTGTTTTACTTTTGTATTTAAATATTAATACAACTATTAATGGACAAAATATATTGTTGAAAGGTCAATTTTGGTCTAATAATCTATTTAGTGATGGTCCATTAAAAACTCAATCATCATTTGAAAGTCAACTTGGATACATACCAACACTATCCATTATTAATTACTTATCAAATGAAAGATTAATTGATATAGAGTGGGCTCACAAAATTAATCGAATGTATTCAGATAAAGCATTATTGAGTAGCTATGATAAGCCTTACCGGTGGTGGATTCGATATTCAACAGAGAAGTTAGAAGCAAGATTAGGCTTACAAAAAATTGCATTTGGGCCAGCTCAAATTTTACGACCTACATCTTGGTTTGATACAATTGACCCACGGGATCCAACTGGACAAACAGAAGGAGTTGAAGCTTTTAGATTAAAATTTTTTCCGAATAACTTATTATCATTTTGGACTTGGGTGATTAATAATAATTCAGATACACTTTCCTATGGTATCAGATCTGAGTATTCAGGAAATTCTGGAGAATGGGGGTTAACCTTTCATAAGGAAAAAATTGAGTCCATAAATCAAGTAGCATTATTTCCAATTTTTATGTCAGGATCACATTCGCGAGTTGCCCTAGATTATAGATATGATGGAGTAATTGGCTTTTGGTTTGAGGGCGCTTCTTTTTTTTCATCTAACAATTCATCATCAAAAAATGATTTATATAACCTAGTAACTTTAGGAGCAGATTATACATTGCCTATATATAATGGTGTATTAATAATGGCAGAAAGCATGCAAATTAATGGTGGTCCAGGAGACAACTTTCATTTGGATTCAATAAAAAATATCAATGAAACTTATTCTGTTTTGATGGCATCCATGCCTATTGGTTTGCTTCACCAAGTTATGGCAGTTGCACAATTAGATTGGAAGAAGAGCCAATCATATTATTATTTGCGATGGGGAATAACTTACGATCGGTTTAGTTTCAATCTTTCATTATCTGCTAATCCAAAAATATCNGATNNTGAGTTATATCAGGANCATCTTCCTACAAGCNTATCAGGNTTCGGTAACCTACTTCATTTTACAATTATATATAACCACTAGGAATACAATGAATAAACAAAATAGTGTAATAATAATTAATAATGTAACAAAGAACTTCCCTGTTGGTGGGGAATTTTTCTCTGCTTTAAAAAATATTGATTTAACTCTAGATGAAGGAGAGTTTACAGGCTTAGTTGGGCCATCAGGNTCTGGTAAAACAACATTATTGAATATTATTGGAGGATTAGATTCAGCAACAGAAGGGGATGTTAGTGTTTTAGGATATTCTATGGACAAAACCACACATAATGAGCGTGCAACTGTCAGACGAAAGAACATGGGGTTTATCTTCCAAAGTTATAATCTTCTTCCAGTATATACTGTATTTGAAAATGTAGAGTTACCTCTTATACTAAATAAAGTTGATTCTAATAAAAGAGAAAAAAAAGTAAATCAGGCTATAGAATGGGTAGGACTTGGGGATAAGCGCAATTCAAAACCTAATATGCTAAGTGGTGGCGAGTGTCAACGAACTGCTATTGCAAGAGCAATTGTCCACCAACCTGCACTTGTTATGGCTGATGAGCCAACGGCAAACTTAGATGCTGAAAATTCACACCATATAATGCAGATATTAGTAGAGNTAAATAAAGAATTATCTACTTCTTTTGTTTTTGCTACACATGATGAAAAAATAATGGGTTATTTAAGAAGAATTGTACATTTAGATGATGGACAGATTAACAAAGATGAACAAGTCAAAAATCCTAAATATAATTAACTAAAATTATGTTAATCAGAATAGCTCTGAAAAATTTACTTGGTGCAAGGTTACGAACTATATTAAATGTTTTTGTTACCTCATTTTCATTTTTTATCATTTTATTAATGTCGGGTATGTATGATGGTATGCTTCAGCACGCTAAAAATGTAACGATCGATACGGAAATTGCTGGTGGCGCATACTGGCACCCAAATTATGACCCTCTCGACCCAATGTCTTTTGAAGATGCTCATGCAATTATCCCAAATGAAATAAAATTGCTTGTTGATCAAAAAAAAGCCTTTCCAGTTTTGGTAAGTCAAGCTTCTATTTATCCTGGGGGTCGTATTATGCCGGCTATATTAAAAGGAATTCCACCAGATCAGAATATTGTCAATATGCCAACACAATCATTAAATGGTTTTAATGATGGAACGATTCCTGTATTGATTGGGAAAGGGATGGCTAGAAATACGAAATTGAAAGTTGGGGATTCCTTTACAATCCGTTGGTTAGATGTGAATCAAACTTATGATGCTAATGAAGGTACAGTTGTCTATATAATGGATACTGAAAATTTCAAATTAGATATGGGTCATATATGGGTTCCACTTGATATCGCTCAATCTATGCTTGCCATGGAAGAACAGGCAACATACGTAACCTATAAAACAGGATTAAAGGAGGTTAATAATAAAGGAGACTGGATTATTAGAGATGTCAATTATCTTGTCCAAGATATGGAGGCAATAATTGAAGCTGATAAACCTGGAGCACAGATTATGTTTATGATTCTATTAGCATTAGCAGCAATGGGGATTTTTAATGCGCAAGTATTATCAATATTTAGAAGAGGTAAAGAAATTGGTACACTTATGGCTTTAGGAATGACTCGCTTACGAGTTGTAATGCTATTTACACTTGAAGGAGGTTTAAATGCTGTATTTTCTGCGACTGCAACATTAATAATATTTGGGCCTGTATTATTATACTTTGGAGTAAATGGCATTCCTCTTCCTCTCGATTATACTGAAATGGGATTAATTATGGCCAAACGACTTATACCGGTTTATTCTATTGGACTTATCCTTTCAACAACAATTTTAGTATCAATTATTGTTTTAATTGTTAGTTATATGCCATCAAGAAAAATTTCTCATATGAAACCAACCGATGCTCTTCGAGGAAAAGCAATTGCATGATTAAGTTTTTATCAAAAGGATTAATTCGGGATCGCACGCGAAGTTTCTTCCCTCTACTAGTTATTGCTCTAACGGTTGCATTGGTTGTATTTGGTAGTGGTTTTATGCGGGGTATGATGAATAGTCTGTTACTAGATAGTGCAGTCATATTAACAGGTCATCAAAAAGTTGTCACCCAGGCTTACAATGAAGAAAATCAACTCATGCCTAATGATTTAGCCTTACTTGATTCAGATGAAATGATTAATCAATTAGAAATTGAATACCCAGATTTTTTCTGGACACCTAGAATTGTATTTGCAGGTCTTCTCGATGTCCCAGATGAAAATGGTGAAACCAAAACGCAAGGACCTGTAATTGCTATGGGAATCGATTTTTTTTCTGAAGAGTCTAGACAAATTGAGATTTGGGAGCTGGAAAAAAATCTTATAGAAGGAAACCTACCCTCTAGTAAAAATGATGCTATTATTAGTTCAAAGCTTGCAGCTCAACTTAATGTCTCAGTTGGTGAAAAAGTTACATTCATTGGCTCAACTATGGATAATGCTTTTACTACATATAATTTTGATGTTACGGGAACATTTAATTTGAGAAAAGGGCAGACAGATAAACAAATGTTGTTAGTGGATATTTCTGGTGCAAGGGGTGCTTTAGATATGGATAATGCTGCTTCTGCAATTTTTGGGTTTTATCATGATTTATATTATGATGATCAAAAAACTGTTGATTTGCGAACCAATTTTAACGCAACAAATAGCGATAGTTCTGATATGTTTAGCCCTATTATGCTTGCTCTTAGAGATGGAAATCAAATGGGAACTATGGTAGATATTAGTAATGCAATGTTGGCAATTATGGGTGGCATATTTTTGGTAGTTGTTATGGTTGTGTTATGGAATATGGGGCTAATGAATGGACTACGGCGCTATGGAGAAGTGGGTCTCCGTTTAGCCATAGGAGAACCCAAAGGGCATGTTTATCGTTCATTAATTACTGAAGCTTTAATTATTGGTTTTGTTGGTACAATTCTTGGAACTGGAATAGGAATAGCAATTACTTATTATGTTCAAGAAAATGGAATAGATTATACCAAAGGTATAGAAGCGCTATCAAATTCATCAATGATTATGCCGAATATTTTCTATGCACAAGTAACTACTGACCTATTCTATATAGGGTTTTTCCCAGGTGTTCTGGCAACTGTTTTGGGCACTATGCTTGCAGGAATGGCGGTTTACAAAAGAGAAATGGCACAATTATTCAAGGATCTTGAAACATGATAATAAGATTATCATTATTATTGTTTACTTTATTATTTGGTCAAAAAAGTCAAATGACAGTTGAACAAATTATTAGCGCTATGGATAAAAATCTGAATGCAAAAAGTCGAATAATGAAAAGTAAAATGATTGTTCATGGAAGAAGGTCTACTCGTACCATTGAATCTAGGAACTGGGTAATTGGCATTGATCAAGCTTTTACAGAATATCTCTCACCTCCTAGAGAAGCAGGAACAAAAATGTTGAAATTAGATGATAAGCTTTGGACATATTCACCACAGACAGATCGCGTGATTCAGATCTCTGGTCATATGCTTAGACAATCGGTTATGGGCTCAGATATGTCTTATAATGATATGATGGAGGATAAACCACTTCAAGATCTTTACAAAGCTACTCTTGAAGGATCAATTACTATTAATGGTAGAAAACATTGGATCATTTATTTGGAAGCAAAGGTTAAGGGTTTATCTTACCCTATGCGTAGAGCCTGGGTAGACACAGAATATTTATTACCTATGAAGGAAGAACTGTATGCCAAAAGCGGTAAACTATTGAAAACAGCAACAATGGCAGATGTAAAGAGGATCCAGGGAAGATGGTTCCCTTCACGTTTTATTTACAAAGATAAATTAAAACGAAATAGTAAAGGTACTGAATGGGTCATTGAGGAAATATCCTTTGATATGAATATTTCTGAGTCACGCTTCTCCAAAGCTATGTTGCGTAAATAATTAATTTGATAAAATATGAACCAAAAATAAGTTCACTTCGCCCAGATTCGCCATAGGCTCAATTCTTAATGATTTGATTTAAATCATATTTACTTAATTCTTCAACGGCATATTTATATCCCAATTCATTAATTTTTTCCAAATTATCATAGTCTAGCATTGTAAAATTATCGGTGGGTGGACTTAAATAAATTTCGGATATTTTTGCAACCTCATTAGTTTTTTTAGCACTGCCAACCATAATTGAGCGAACCATTATACTTGCCAAGTTTGGAATATCAATATCCCCATAATCTTTCTTGAATCTTTTTCTTAAAAACATTTTTTTCAGTAAATACTTGGTTTGATTTGGAAATTCATTAAAATTTGGTACAAGATCCTTTTCTGGGCTAACATTTACTGAAATAAGTTTAGAATTATATCGTTCTTTTAAGATGTCTCCAGGCATATTA
>NZWI01000024.1 GCA_002701875.1 Fidelibacterota bacterium | reverse complement strand
ATTTTCTCAAAAGTTATTTTGGTCACTGAATATATGATATTTTTCTAATGTAAATTTTTTCGCTTACTTTGAACCCCACCGTGTGAATAAATCATGCTCGATATCGAATTGATCTAGACATTTTCCAACTATGTGATCTACCATTGAATCTATAGAGCTTGGATTGGTGTAAAACTCTGTAACTGGTGGTAAAATAATAACTCCGAGTCTTGCAAGTTTTAACATGTTTTCTAGATTGATGGCAGTTAGTGGTGTTTCCCTTGCCACCAAAATTAGTTTCCGTGATTCTTTTAATGTAACTCCAGCAGATCTTGCAACCAATGTTTCATCATAACCATTCGCAATGCTTGACAATGTCTTCATACTGCAAGGAATCACGATCATGCCATCAGTCTTATGTGTCCCGCTTGAAACACTTGCAGCCATATTATTTTCATTGGAAATTGTAACTGCAAGTGACTTGACATATTCTACATCATGATCTGTTTCCATTGAGATACACTTCTCTGCCCATTCAGACATTATCAAGTGGGTTTCAATGTTTAATTTTTTCAGTATTTCTAACATTCTGATACCATAAATTACACCTGTACTTCCTGTAATTCCAATTACTAGCCTCATAATGTTGTTTTACGCTTTATACATGATATAAAAGAAGATCAAAAACTACGCATGATTTTCATCAAGTGCTTCTTCACCAAGTCTTTCTTTTCTTTTATTTAACCAGATTTTTACACCTGCAGCACCCATACCGCCAAATAAAATAACCCCAACTAAAATCATCTCTGCACTCATAGAAAATTATTAGATATGCATGTGTAAAAACAAATCGTATAACTCAACATTTAATTTCATAACTCAAAGATAGCATATATGATAAAAAGATCAGAAATGCAGAAAGTTGCATCCATGTATACTAACCCAAGAATTGGTGTTTTAGGAAGTCATTCAGCATTAGAAATAATGGATGGGGCAAAAGATGAAGAATTTGAAACAATAGTTTTTTGCCAAAAGGGAAGAGAGATTCCTTATCAGAGATTTAATAGAATTGCTGATCAAATAAAAATTGTAAATAAATTTAAGGAGATGGCAAGTTTAGCCAATCAAAAATTACTAAGAGAGACGGATACATTGATTGTGCCTCATCGCTCACTTACTGCATACCTTGGCTATGATATACTAGAAAATAGGCTCAAAGTTCCAATTTTTGGTAATAGAAAATTATTTCAAGCCGAAGAGCGTGAAAATAAAAAAAATCAATATTACTTGTTAAAAAAAGCAGGGATAAAATATCCAAAAATATTTGAAAGTCCAAAATCAATCAATAGACCTGCCATTGTAAAAGTTATGGAAAAAAATAGAAAGCTTGAACGTGCCTTTTTCACCGTAACATCTTATGCAGACTACAAGGCGAAGGCTGAAGAAAAAATAAGGAGTGGGATTATTGCAAAAAAAGATCTGGAAAAGGCTAGTATTGAAGAACTTGCTATAGGCACATATCTAAATTTCAATTACTTTCATACACCAATTTCAAATCAGGTTGATTTTATTGGAATAGAAAGAAGATTACAAACTAATATTCATGATTATAATGCACTTCCTGCAAAACAGCAACTAGAGATGGATGTAGAATTACAAAATATAGAAGTTGGGCATACACCAGCAAGCATAAGAGAATCACTGCTAGAGAAAGTTTTCAAAATGGGTGATAGATTTGTTCGTGCCGTAAAAAAAGAATATGCACCTGGAATAATAGGACCATTTTCACTTCAAAGTGTGATTACTAAAGATCTTGAAATGATTGTATATGATGTATCGTTAAGGGTTCCTGGAAATCCAATAGTGGCCACAACAAGTCCATATACAAAATATCAGTATGGAACAACATTTGGAATAGGTCGAAGAATTGCTATAGAAATCAAAAAGGCTTTGGACGAAGATAGATTAACTGAAATTGTCACATAGTGGATTTTTCAATGGGATCCTTTAACATGTTCTTTCGTACCATGATTGGAATATTATAGTAAACAGCTAATGTTACTGCATCTGATGCACGGTAATTTCTTAAAACCAAATCTTTCTTACCAGTGAGATAAAGATTAGCTCTAAGTGCGTCTCCACTCTCATAAATTTTGACCTTTACTAATAGTAATTCATTTGCCTCACAAATGTCCTCTAACATTTTGTAAATTGTTGGAATTGAATCATGATCACCATCAAGAAAACTTGCTATATGCCGTGACACCTCACCTGAAAACGCACGCATGTAGAANTCTTTTTGATCAGATGATGTAAACACGACCAACCCTTCATTTCCATATGGATCCACAAATCCTAGATTTGATATTGTTACAACTTCATAATCTGGATCCTGNACTTGATCAATTTTCAACTTGATGACTATACAATGTGTTATTAAATAAATATTGAAGATGTAACACCACTGTATGGGAATGAAAACTATTTCAAATAGTCAAAACGATAAAAAAATGATATCTATAGGATTAATTACTATAGGAATTTTATTTTTAGTTTATTCAAGATTTGAAAATCCAGGTCTGACGCCTGATGCAATAAGCTCAATTGAAAGACTTTCGATTNTATTNTATCTCTTAGTTATCATGTCATTTAGTATAATAGGTATAGGATTAAGAAGATATCAAAAAAGAAAGGCACTAGAATCATTACAAAATCCTCTAAAAATAATTTGCAGTTCAACTGTAAATCTCAAAGCAAAGAAAGTATTCATTATAACATTCATCCTATATGGAATCTTTTTTTCAATGACCTCTGGAATGCTAGTATACCAACCTGAAGTTATATTTTCATATCATTATGGTGCAGAAATTCCCTCAGCCCATATTACACCATGTTGCGGTGCACCTGGTTACATGCCTAAATTTGTTGCATACCTTACTGAGCACATTGGGATTCAAGTCATTCCGNTAAATCTTGTTTTGCAAATGACAGTTTCATATTTAGTCGCAATGAATACAGCATTGGCAGTTAATGCAATTTCTATATCAAGAAAAACTGGTGGGCTTGGGGGAATTGGTGCAACAACTGGACTATTCATCGCATGTCCAACATGTATTGGTTCGTTTCTATCAATATTTGTAGGATCTACAAGTGCTGTAGCATTTACAATTGCAGTTTCTGAACTTCAAACACTTTTTATTGCAATCACGATTCCTATCCTCATTTTAACACCATTCATTTTGGCACGAAGAATTAGTAATACTACAAATGATACATGTGAAATTAATTAATTGGTTTTATTTCAGGTGATTCTGAGTTTCCAATATCAAAACCATCACGACGTAAATATTTGAGGGTTAACTTATAGATCAACTCATCATGGTCTGTTTTATCTATTAATTCAGACCAAGTCATTTTCCCACTAGTGATTATCTCAGGTTTTATTTTCTGGGTTACATTTTCTGCTAGAGCCTTACATTCTTCATAAGACATTCCGTTAAGATATGCAGTTTTCCTTCCAGCGCATATTTTCATGTAATATTAAAATTTAAGGTTAAATAAAAAAATTAGGGTTTAGAAACTCTTCAATTTTTCAATTACAATTTTAAATATTTCATCATTATCTAAAAGAACACACGGTAAATCATTTTCTTCACACGCCTGTCCACTTTCAGTGTCACGTGTAATCAATATCATGTTATTTTCTTTGGCATAGTTAATAACAGAGTAATCAGTGTGTAGTTTTTTTCCTTCGGCACGTAATTTTTTTATGCTATATGCATCATAGCCCAACGAATTTAATTTTTCGTCCATTCCATCATCCATTTCATCAATTAAAATTTTATTGGTAATAGGCATAAAAAATTAATCACCACTCATTTCAAATTTGTTACTATTTTTTTAATTTTTGAAATTAACAATTCTTTAGATGTGATCGTTAATTCAGGTTCAATTGTGACAAAAATTGACTTTGAATTTATGTATGTGACAATCTGAGTTATATTTTCTCTTTCAACATTAATGTATCTAACTTTTCCGAGAGATTTATCAAATTCACATCTCATTTTTTTTCTTTTTGCAACATCCTGACAAAACTTTTCTTCATTCTCGTGTTTCAATAAAGAATGTTTTTCAGATTTCATTTTAGAAGAAAGTATTTTACCAGTATCAGAAATTATTGCAACAAATCTAATTTTTTTGTTTAGTTTAAAAATTTTAAAAGTTATAGTTTCAAATTGAGTTTTACTTGCCATGCAAATTTTACGAATTTTAATTCAAATATAATCATTAGGATGGCTTTGTGGAATATACTGTGTAATTAGGATGATTCCTTATCTCTTGGTTCTATCTCAAGTGACTTATTGTAACAATATGATGCCTCATCATATCTACCTAAACTACGTAATGCTACACCTTTAAGATTCCAAAAATCTGGATTAGTTGGTTCAAGTGATAACGCCTGATCAAAGAAACTTAGTGCGTCATTATAATTTCCATCATCAAGATGCTTTTTTCCGGATTTGGCTAAATCGGTGGCTTTATTCATATAAAATGTATGATGTACTAATAGATATTTTCAGCTAAAGTGTAATTCGATAATAATCCCAACGCTCTGGATCAAATTTTTCAACAAATTCTATTCCTGGTTCATTTTTGATTCTATATTCTATAACATCACGCATTGCAAAGCTAGTCATATACTGATATCCTTGTGATTGAACTTGCATTAGAAATAACTGCCGGATTTCACGTCCGCCATGGAATCCCCAATAACCATTCTTTAATGCAATTGGCTCTAAAAATGCAGTGTTATTTTTTCCATAATTTCCATCATCAATTTTTAACTGAAAATTATATTTTTCAAGTGGGCCCCCTTTTGCAAAACCGATTATTGGTCCACGTGGATCACCAATTCGTAATGTGTTAAGAATAGTATCTTTATCATGAATCGATTCAACAAAATCTTCACGTGTAAATTGTAATGGTTTAGGAAGTTCTTTATAGATTTCTAATAATGCGTCAATAAACTCGTCATGATCTGTATTTTTTTCAATCGTTGGTACAAGCTTTAAACCTTCATAAGTGAATTTATTATAAATTTGAATTTCTTCTTGACGTAATTTCATAAAACTTACAATATTATCAAGGAAGTTTTTTCGCATGTGCTTTGGAATTCCATTAAGAACCTGCTCACACATATCTGATTCATTATTAAGCATGTCTTCAAAGAATGAAACAGCTCTTCTAACAATCAATGCTGGATGCCATCCTGACGCATGTGCATTCATTTTAGCCATTTCCATTGCTTTAGAAAAATCACCTAAGGAATAACCACCGATTCGATCAGATATTGATAAAAAGTGTCCAAGATTCATAAAATGGTTTTGTTTTTCAGTATCGCCTCTGGTATATGATGATGAAATCAGATAATTTTGTATAACTTCTTTTGTATCGGTTTTAATTTTACCAGACCAAGGGTATACTGTTCGTGATATTAATGCACAAACAAGGTTTGACTCAATTCCTACATCATGTAATAATTGTTGAATCTTATTATCTTGATTGATAAAATCAATAACACTTTTCTCATGTGGTCTATCAGATGCCTTACCAGGATCAAAGTCATGTAAAAGTGCAGATGCAAATAGATATTCAACATCACCTAAACTAAACTTTTTTTGATTTAGTGAATGAATTGCTGATATTAATGTCACATATGTGACTTCTAACTCATGATCAATGTTATGATAACCGTAATAATCACTAGAAAGTCCATTCTTATTAAATAAATCAATTGTATAATCAAGTAACTCAGTATTTTGCTCTGTTGCCATGTTAACTGATGATAATAGATCGAAAATCCCATTTCTCAATGAATGTGAGGTTGTGAATTCTTGCATTTTGTGAATTAGGTTATGGGGTTTTTAAGTTGTTTTACGAATGTACCATTATTGCCCAAATATGTTATAAGTGAAAAATAGACATTTTCCATGTTGGGTTTAAAACGGTATTTAGTGACAAGAGGACTTACTATGTTTGGAGTCCTTCTAGTGACTCTTTTGTTAACGGTTGCCCTGGTTGGATCAAATATGGACACAATTCTGAAACAGGGTATAATATTCCAAGTTCGTTCTGAAATAACTGATAATCCTTCAATAGCTAAAAGTTTCACAAATCCTGAAGATTTTGAGGCATTTGTTCAACAAAAAATTGATGAACGAATTATCGCATTAGGTCTTGATACGCCTTGGTATTCACCACAAAGAATTGGTTATACAATGTTTAAGATAATGATATTAGATTTTGGTAATGCAACATTTCTTACAAGTGATACTGGCTCCCCTAATGTTGGTGATATACTACTTGAGAAACTTCCAAAAACAGTTTTACTGTTTACAACTGCTACCATAATTATTTCAATAATTGGAATACTTTTGGGTGCAGCCTCAAGTAGTAAAATTGGATCAAAGACTGATAGACTCACATCTACATTTGCAGTAATCAGTAGTAGTTTTCCAGTATGGTGGATTGGCATGCTGATGATATTTGCATTTGCATTTGTATATCAAATCTTTCCTGCGAGAGCTACACCTGATATTGAACCAAGTGATCCAGGGTACATCCTGTCACTATTGTATCATATGGCACTTCCCTTGATAACAATTGTATTAATTGGATTTGGTTCATGGGCATACTTAGTAAGGAATTTCATGGTTGGGGTTATGCAAGAGGATTTCATTACTGCAAAAAGAACTATAGGAATCAACAAAAAGAAGATTATATACAAACATGCGCTAAAAAATGCAGCCCCGCCGATTGTAACTATTTTGGCACTTAGCCTGTCAGGTTCCTTAGGTGGTGCAATAATTACTGAAGCTGTTTTTGATTGGCCTGGAATGGGAAGGTTATACTTTGAAGCAATTAGTGTGATGGACCTTCCTGTGATAATTGGATCAACTTATGTGTTGACAGTTTTATTTTTGATTAGTATATTTATTGCTGATTTACTGTATGGTTACTTTGATCCGCGTGTGAGGACAGGCTTATGAGTAGTGTTTCCAGTGCGGATATTAAGCGTGAATTTTCAAAAAGCGTGCTTGGTATTACTGGAATATTAATCATTATTAGTTTGATTACAGTTTCTATAATTGCGGCAATAACTATTCCTGCGTCAACATTTCAAGAATGGAATAATCCAGAAAAATGGTTAGAATATCCGAAAACATCAGTTCCAATATGGGTAAATTACTTTACAGCAGAAAAGATTCCAGAGCATAAAATAATAGAACCACAAATATTCCAATCAAATTCTAATAATGTATATTTAACTTCTCAGCAATTTCTCATAAATTTTGAATTTGATGATTTCCCAAGTGATTTTGTATATGAATATGAGGCTAAATATTCTAATGCACATTTAATTTCAGTTAATTTACTTCGTCCTGATGGACTAGAAGTAAATCTATTAACAATGTCACTTCCATTTTCTGAAAATGAAACCATTTACAAACAAAGAATTTTTTCAACCGATGAAATGATTAAAAAAAATTTACTCATGAGTTCCAATCTTTTTATGTTTGATATTTCTCAAAAAAGTGTTACAGATATTTTATTTTCAGACACAAATGAAAATAAAATTCTGAAAGGAAATTATGCGTTCGTAGTGAATGTGTATGGGATAGATAATCAATCTAAAATAACTGACTCTAAAATTGTTCTAGGTGGTAAAGCGTATGGTTTTATGGGAACTGATGAATTAAGAAGAGATCTTGCGGTGGGTCTTCTTTGGGGAACACCACTTGCTTTGTTTATAGGAGTATCAGTTGCAATTGGTTCTGTTGTTGTTGGATTAATTTATGGTGTATATTCAGGGTACAAAGGTAAAAAAACTGATGAAACTATGATGAGATTCAATGATATAATCTACGCTTTACCCGCACTACCATTTCTTATAATATTAGCAGTGACAATTAGTAATAGCATATTCCTAATGATTGGATTCTTGATGATATTTAGCTGGGTTGGTGTAGCCAAAGTATCAAGAAGTATGTCACTTCAAATAAAGACTCGACAATATGTTGAAGCCGCAAAAATTATGGGGCAAAAAGATAGTAAAATCATATTTAGGCATATAATCCCACAACTACTTCCATATGCGTTTGCTAGTATTGCAATTTCGGTTCCAGCTGCAATCACAACGGAGGCTGGGCTAAGTTTTCTTGGATTAGGTGATCCATCATTTCCAACATGGGGACAAATACTCCATGATGCAAATACATATGGTGCTACTGCTCAAGGATTTTGGTGGTGGATAATTCCACCTGGATTATTAATTGCAATAACAGGTCTTGCTTTTGTCTTTATAGGAAATGCACTTGATTCAATTGTAAATCCAAAATTAAAAAGATAATTAATTTTCTGGAGTAAATTCTCTTATCAGAGTAATAGTATCTTTGTTTAACTTGATAGTGTATGTTGCAGTATTAGGATCAGAATCTTTTGTTTCAGCTAAAATATCAGCAAACTTTGTTTTTTTCTCTTCAGTTGCACCCGCTTCATGTGCACATAAATTGAACGATTTCATTTGTAGGTTGTTTTTGAGTAAATATGAAATGAATTTTTTATAATTTTCAATGTTAAACCAATCAAGATTTTTCTCTTCACATGCAGAAATCCATACGTCAATAGAGTTATGGAAAAAAACTTTTTTTCGAATTATATCTAATGCTAGATCTGTTGTTGACATTGTACTAAATTTAAAACATTGCTCGTTTCATAGTAGAGCCACAACGTGGACATTCTCTAGCATTATACACTTTATGACATACAAGGCATTCATACTTTACCTTACTTGCACTTTCATTATTCTGCCCAAATAAACCACTTCCAAATCCTCCAGAGCTACTTGAACCACTTCCAAATCCACCCCTCATGCGATTCATCATCCTTCTTCTCAATAAAATTGGAAATGCTATGAATAGTGCAAGTGCAGCGCCAAGACCGTAAGGAAATGGTAGAATCATTTGTAAACCTATGCTTACAGCTAAAGATGCGAATAGAAATATTAAATATGATTTATAATTAATCAAGTTGCATTCTCTTGTTGTAAATTAAATATAAGGTTTTGTTACAATTTTTTCATTTAATTGAACTAATCTGATACTGAAACTGGTATCATGTTACCGGCACTATCCCATGCGAAAATATCTTCATTGTTATATGGTGATTTTACAATTATTGAGACTAATCCAAAAAAATTGTTCAGATCATCAAGTGATGGTTCGGCTGAGCCTTCTGGGTGTGAATGAGCCATACCAATATAGCTCAAATCTAGTGGTAGAAAACTAGATGGGAATCCAGCAAATGTTGGACCAGTTTCTGAAAATGGTGGGATTACCAGACTTTCAACTAAAACATTACCAGCCTTAGATTTTCCTTTTAGAATTAAAACCATTTCGTTTGGATGATTCATTTTACAATATGAAAGAATGCCTTCACATGATTCTTTTGTTAAAGTGACACTTCTTTCAATTTTTTTAGTTTTGAAAATCATTTTCGTTGTAGGATAATTTGTAAGCAATAGATGATGCCTGCCTTAGGTTTAATTCAAGTTTTGAAATTATATCATAAATTGAATTTTTAGATGAATCAGTCTGTTTGGCAATGTCAGATATTTTGGATTCAGTATCTGAGATGTTAAACTGTGATTTTTTTAGATCGTCTGATAATTTATTTAATGAATTACTATCAAAAAGCGATGATTTGTGATCTAATTCAGATTTTTTTTCAGTGAATGATGCTTTTTGCTTGATAAATTCTGGAAGTGATTCATAAATCTCATTTATTGCATGTTTAGATTTTTGAATATCTTTTACAGACACTGAACCAGATTCCACATTAGATCGGACCGAATTCAAAATTGTTTTAATATTTGATTCATTTGATTCAGAGAGAATGTTATATGGTGATTTAGCTAATTCTCCAACCATTATTTTTAGTGGTTTATCAAGTGATGAAACGTAGACATACTTGTTTAGCGGTCTAGATATTTTGATAAATTGTTCTTCTATACCATGTTTTGTTGCTTTTTCGTCATTTAATAGAGAAATAATTTTTTCCTGGGTTATTTGAAATTCTTCATATTCAGATGAAGATTTAACCTGGTCAATTTCAGCCTTTAGATTAACCTGACTTTGTTGTTCAGTGTCTAATAATTTTTCTAGTTCTGTTTTACGTCGTTCTATTTTTTCTATATCATTTTTAGCATTTGAAATATCATCTAATGACTTTTTAATCTCATCAAGTAATTCCTGGTTTGAATTATAATTTGATATTAATGAATTAACTTCGTCCAAATTATTTTTTAATATGCCCATATCATTTTTGAGTTTTTTTGCATATTTTTTAGCAAAAATATGGATTACACGTGAATGGTTTCCTAACATGTCACCAACTTTTTTGATTCCTCTAGATGAACTTCTTTGAAAATCTAATACATTAGCAAATGTATCAATATTAGAAAATTCTGTTTGAAGTTCGTTTTGTATTGCTGAAATAACTTCTTTTTTTCCACGGTTAACAAGTATTACCAGATGTGGATCCATATCATCTATGTTTAAACTGTCTTTCTCAAGTTCAGACGCAATAGATGATATTACTTTTCTATCAGAATCTATTTTTTTTTGAAATGATTTAATTTCAGCAATTAATGTTTTTTGACGTAGGTTTGTAATATCAACTATAATACCTGGTATATTTTCTAGAGTAATTTCTTTGGGAGTTGATATTACTGGCTGCTCACGTGCCTCCTCAACAAGTTGCTTTTTTTTACCCCATCCAAATACCATGTAGTTAAGCAATAACAGATCGCATATATACATTTGACAAACATTTCAATGTAAATGGAAACAAATTTTGTAAAAAAAAGTATTCTGATCAATAATGATATTAATAATATATGGAATTATGTAAGTAAAATCACTACATTAGATTGGCTTGTTGGACAAAAAGCGACAAAATTTCTTTCTAAGAAAAAACGAGGGATTGGTGCTATAAGATTAATCACATTTGATGATGGCTCAGATGTTGAGGAATATATTGTTGGTTGGCATCCAAAAAAATATTTCTCATATATAGCAACATCAGGTTTACCAGTAGATGCATATCATGCAACAATTTCTTTAAAACAAAATGATAACTCAACTATAGTAACGTGGGAATCATATTTATCATCTAGTGGAACGAAATCTGAATTTTTGGAATTTACAAAGTTTCTTTCTCAATTCTATGCTAAATCCCTAAAGAATTTGAAGGTTAGATTAGACAAATAATTATTGCTCTACTATGATTTTTGGTTTAAGATCACCTAACTCATAAACTTCAGTTTTTAAACCAATAGTACCAAATTTGGAATGTTGAATTTCTAATATAACAGGCGTCGTCTTCCATCCATATTTTGGAATTTCCTTTAGATACATATTTTCAACAAATTCTGAATCATTATCAAATTCATATTCTTTATGATATGTAACATCCATGCCTAAAATCTCCAAAACCACAGATTCTGTCTCATTAGATTTATCGTGAAATGATATCTGCACTACACTATCATTTTCTAAATAAACAGCGTTAAATTCAATTTGTTCAAGTATATCAGAATCATCTGAATTTATCTGATCTATAGCACCAAGTGCAATTCCTGCTACGATTATTGCAATAATTATAATGCTTGATGTTTTTTTTATTGATGACATTTATGCGAATTCTTTTTGTAAATTAGAAAGAAATTTTGAGTGTATTCGTACACGCTCTAGCATCTGTTCTAATGTCATTTCAGTTCCACGTACTGGATTTTGTTTGAAAAATTTTCTAACTTCTTTCTCTTGACTTGAATCTAGAATATTTCCAATGCTTTCAACGACTCTTTTTAATAATGGGTTTCCTTTACCGGCCTTTTTGAGAATTTTTTTCCAATTATTTTTTAACCAAGACCACATGAATTCTTTGCCATATATGTTTGAATTAATTCTCATTAT
>NZWI01000023.1 GCA_002701875.1 Fidelibacterota bacterium | reverse complement strand
CACGCATCATTTTTTGATCTAAAATGGTTCGCATTTTTGGAAATGTTGCAGTGATTTGATCTGTTTTGTCCTGAGAGAGTTTTTTTCGAGCTTTTGCAAATGCATCATCCCATCGTTTATTATTCTTCTTATTGCTATCAAGAATGGCAAGGTTCTTATATTTTACCATAAGCAATAAGTCAAAATCGCCATCATATTGATTTACACTTTGAAAAATATGATATTCTTCGACTATACCTTCCTCAACAAATACTTCCATATTGTTGCCCCAAGTTTTTCTCATCTGATTTAAATATTGGGCATCAACGTTAGGCTCAAGATCAATTGTTGAGATGACATAAACACTTTCACCTACATTCCATGTTTCTCTTGGTTGGGCAATCAAAGCAGTGATTGCTACCAATGATATAATGAGTAACTTTTTCATTATTTTCTCCTTGTTATTATTATATAAAATTATCGAGTACTATGATCCTTCATATAGACTCGCATTTCATCATGACTCTTTTTGATAGTTTTTGAAACCTGTTTTAAAAACTTATCCCAGGAACCATTACCATGTACTTTGTTGTATCTTGAAGAGAAACTTGTACTTGCTGTAGGAGCCATGTTACTCCAACTATCCATTCTACTGAAGGTAGCATAGACTGCATGCCTTTGACCACCATGGATCAAATGACCCATAGAAAATGAAGCATCGCTATTTGTTTTTTGGTGGACTTCATTATACTTCTGTCTTAAGTCATAGTATTCACCGCTCATACCAGGATTTAATTGAGTGAATTGGACCCTTGTCATCTTTGAAGGCTTATCTGATGTACTTGGGTTATAATGTAGATCTTCCATAGGTGTCCAATACATGGGACCTACTGTTTCTTCAATATTGGGTCTAATGTGTTTGGCACCATGATCAACGTGAGCTTTTGATTCACTATTCGCAACAAATTCATCTACTTGTGCCCAAGACATCGGTCCATATGTTCGCACCAACCAACCAGATTTTTCACCAGAAACTACCCTGTAGGTTCTAACTCTCATGATTCCCTTATTGTGATGTTTTTTATTATGTTCTTTTATTCCTGCCAATAACTGAGAGGTGCTACCTGATTTTGGTTTCAGGTACATGACTCTATATATATCTGGATTAGGCTGTGCTAATAGATTGGCGAAAATAAAAAAAGGGATGAAGACCCCTATTATACGTTTTATCATAACTACTACCTCCAACTTTATTTTTGATGATTCTGATTCTATTGAAATCAAGAAGTGCTTGATTGAGTTAATCAGATTGGTATGTGCAACTATATTAATTGTACATATAAATAAATAAGTAAGTAAAGAACTAATTAATTATTTTGTAATAACAAACGGCATTGCCACCCAACATGAATCTGTTGGGCAATTATCATATTTATCTATAGTTGAAGCGGAAAGGACAAGTGTATCACCTAGCATTTGCGATAAAACTGTAACATTCGTTTCGGCCATACCTTTTATATCCGATGTTGATGAAAAATTCACAGTTGATTTTAATTGATTCAGATTCCCAGAAAAAATATAACTCGTATCTGAACTATAGTACGTATATGATTCATTCTCTCCATATAACTTCCTATAGTATCCTATGGAATCATTATTTGAGTAATAGAGATTTGAGTACCATTCAACAATAACACCTTCAGCATCGATAAAATCAAAGTTTTCAAAATCTTTATAACCTACATAGGCATGTACAGGTTGGGTAGTGAACTTTGTATTATTGCCATCTAAAGGTAACTGGTAATATCCCATAGCATTTGTTTCTAATTCTGGAACAATATAAAAAATTAATTCTTGATCCTCACCTTTAAGTTTGTCTTCTAACAAAACGCAAGAAATCATTAATAATCCTATCAATGGAATAGAAATATTATTCTTCATCATCTACATCTTCTATTCTAATAAAGTTTTTTATTGACCACCCTTTTTCACGAAAAATTCTCACAATACTTGATATTGATATAATTAATAAAATGATCCAAAATATTTGAACTGCTGAAAAATTCATGGTATTAAATTATTTTGTTGGAACTGGAGGAGGGCCTTCAGGAATCATAGCTTTATACTTACTTTTACCTTTCCTCTCATTGAACTCAGCTTTCACTTCTTTAATTAATTTAGGGTTTTCAAAAAGGTCTACCATTGTCATTCCAAGCGCTTTTGACGCCTGTAACATTCCCTTATGACCAATGGACATACCAGTACAAGCAACAACTGCCCATGAATGCCAAGGAGCATCTTTGGGAGCTGCTGGTGTAGATAACCTCACAACAGGAACAAGTTGACTTACATCTCCCACATCAGTAGATCCGCCTTGCGCAGGCATGGTATCTTTTAAAGGATAAATATTTCCATCCATTCCAATCTGTTTTTTACCGGTTTCCTCTTGGATAGCTTTAGCATAATTCATTTCTTTTTTAGTGTATTTTATTGGTCCTAATAGTTCAAAGTTGGCTTGAATAGCAGTTGCTCCTCTTCGATTTGGAAGAATCTCATAAATGCCAGATATCAATGAAACTTCATGATCTACTTCTGCCATCAAAGCNCCTGCNGCNGCCATTTTTTTAACACGTTCATANANTACATTTAAACTTTCCCTATCATTCTCTCTAACTCTAACCCATATCTGGGCATTTTCAGGTACAACATTNACAACATCNCCTGCTCTTTCAATTTGNTAATGNATTCTTGCNGTTGGTTTAATATGCTCACGGTAGNAATTAATTCCTGTTGTNAAAAGTTCCATAGCATCTACNGCNCTAAAACCATTCCAAGGATCNGCAGAAGCATGNGNAGCTTTTCCAGAANACTTTACACGAAAATCAATTANAGCCTTACTACTTTGTGTTGCNGCTTCCATATCNTCACCTGGATGCCAATCCATACANACATCAAGATCATTAAATAAACCAGCTCGTGCAAACCATACTTTTCCAAAAATAGTNTCTTCAGCTGGAGTACCATAATAAACTATTGTTCCTTTTATCTTACCCTGCTCAATTAACTCTTTTATTGCGATTGCAGCTCCTAGACTTCCCGTTCCATATAAGTTATGACCACAACCATGCCCAGGCGCACCTTCAATTAAGGCTTCTTTTGTTGATTGGGCTTTCTGAGAAATCCCAGCNTTAGCATCAAACTCACCCAAAATTCCAATTCTTGGACGACCAGAACCGTAAGTTGCAATAAAAGCTGTGGGCATACCTGCAACTCCACGTTCTAAACTAAATCCATTTTTTTCAGCATAATCTGCTAATATTTTTGATGACTTATGTTCCTCCAATGCTAATTCCGCATTTTTCCAAATTTCATCGCTAATCTTAATTAGAGCTTTCTCATGTTTTTTTATTGATNCATCAATAGNTTTTTTATTTTTTGTCCAATCGTCACTAGCTATTGTAATTGTTAACAATAGAATCAATAAAAATANACTTCTTTGAATACCTTTTAACATATGTTACCTCTTTATAATCAAATCCCTAAAAAATTATATATGCCCCAACCCAAAAGTATGCCTGACATGCCATCCGCAATTGTATGTTGTTTAACAAATAAAGTCGCGATCGCAATTGTAGCAATAAAAACATAACTCCAAACACCAATAGANGACATTAACAATAGACCAACAAAAGTAGCTACTGAATTATGCATACTAGGAAAACAATTACGTCCATTATCTACTTTTTGAATGAAGTGCAAATAACGTGTTGATAAACCTTTTACCTCATAATCTTTGTAATGATTTGGAACTTTGCAAGGGAAGAGCAGAAAACAAAAACATTGTACTAATAAGAGCAAGAGCCCACCAAATACTATGTACACACCTTCTTGTATAGTGTGAATTTCAATTACTACCATCCCGATCATTATATAGTATAGAAAAGTGTAAGGCCAAACCCATATGGGCCAGAAAGGAATTAATTCATCAAGTTTGGTAGCAAGGCATCTTGTCTTAAAAAAGTAATTATTGTTTTGAACCCAAAAAAATAACTGATATGCACCTGTCATAATTATTGCAAGAACACACGTAAAAACAACATAATCAAATAAAGACATTGGGTTGGAATTAAAAACCAACGCAATACTATAATAAATAAATGCGAGAGCGAATACAAAGATCAAAAGTAATAACATATATTTTGGAGAGATCTTTTTATAAGGAGCGGTAGTAGTTACGTTAGTCATGAGGATTCTAATTATTAATTATTTTTTCGAGGCAATCGATGATCTAACATTGCAGTATGATATACAAATGAAGCAACAATCACAGCATTCTTTTTTATATCTTCTATTGGAATAGTATCATAAAAATCAAGATTGGTATGCCCACCCGTACCTCCTACTCTGTCTTGCAAAAATTGGAAAGCTGGCAGACCAGCTCGATCAAATGGAATATGATCAGTACTTCCTACACTTTGTGACCCAATAGTGGTCATTCCAAGATCTTTAAAAGGTGACATCCAAGCTGTAAATGCTTGTCGAACATGCTCATTATCTTGAAGATAAATTCCACGATACTGTCCAGGTCCATAATCTTGATTAAAGTAAGCAGAAAATTTATCATAATCTCCTTTTTTACCAANAGCTGGATCATTTGGATTNCCAAAATGNTTATTTACNTATTCCCTNGACCCGTGNAGTCCCTGTTCTTCACCTGACCAGAGTGCGATNCGAATNGTTCTTCTNGGTTTTATATTAATTGCTTTTAAAATNCGCATTGCNTCTAACATTACAGCTACACCNGAAGTATTATCACTAGCATTTGGACTAGCGTGCCATGTATCAAAATGAGCACCTANCATAACCACTTCATCTTTAAGGTCTGNACCTGGGATCTCACCAATCGTATTGCGTGCTTTTCTACGGTTTTTACCAATTTTATTTTTTATCTCTAACTCTATTTTAATTTTAATATCTCTTTTTGCAATNCGTACCATCCTATTATAGTGTTCTGGTGTAACTGCAACAATAGGTAAATGATCTAAAGTTTCATCACGNCCCCATTTATCTTGTTTNGCACCAGGACGCGCAAATCCTCGAACGGCTGCAATCCACCCACTGCGAGATTCTAATATTGCTATTGCACCTTCATCTTTAAAAAATGCATTTCTTTCGATCGCTGAAACTAAATTAGGATTAGATGGGGGACGGGGTCCTCTTGGTTCTTTTGGCAATGGTTTTTGTGAAATCTCAAACAATTCACTATCAGTATANCGTNGTGTACCTTTCCTATATCTCTCTAAATTAATTTTAGGTGGTGGTGTAGCTAANACAGCTTTTCCTCTTAGTTTACCTTTATACTTTTTTAAATCAGACTTGGTTTTTATTTCCGTAAGAACAACTGATAATTTTTTTCTGCCATCTATCCCTGGAGTATGTGCTATCGGATAACCAACCATTACCTGACGATCTGGTTCTAAGAGATGAAGAGAAAAATATTCATTATCCCAACTAACACCATAATCCATNAANGGTTCTATTTTAGTATTTTTTAACCCAATACGTTTCATTTCTTTAACTACCCAATCCTGAGCGTGACGCATATCATCTGAATTTGTTAGTCGAGCACCCAGAACATCCGTCATATAGGATAAAGTATTAGCAATCTCAGAACGCTGGAAACCCTCTTCACGTATTTTAGCAACAGTTTCCCAATCTACTTCATATTTTTTCTGAGAGAATAAAAGACTACTTATAAGTATAAAGATTATTTTTTTCATTCAGTTCTCCAAAAATCAGTTTGCTATCATTTCTTGTCGAATAAGTTCCACTGGAATATTTCCTTTAGAGTTAAATCCATCTAAAAAATCTCTTAATACAAAAGGCTTGCCTTCAGTCTCAAGTTTTTCTGCATATTGAGTCATAAGGTTTTCAATGAGATATTTTCCTGTCACATAACAAGTTCCATAACCAGGTTGTCGCAAATAAAGATGCTGTTCAAATTCTAAGAGATGAGGTTCACGTTCCATCCAACCACGTGGCGTCCATTTTACATGAACTTGACTCGCCTCAGCCATAGTCATCATATTTGCATGGGCATATAAGGATCCNAANCCTCGAGCAGCTCGTTGAGCTAACATTATCCAAACGATTTCCCTTGAACGAGGATTGTTATCATATANACCAGCATGCATAAACATTTCTTCAACGGCAGTAGCTATTCCTTCGTTTTTAGAATCATACATATTATATAGTGGTGCAGCACGACGTATTGGATTCTCATGAGGCTCATCTCTCAATTGTGCTAAATCAAACCAATGATAAAAATGAGAATAAAGGGGTAGTGGATCATAATGCATTCCAATGGAAAAAAAATTCCGTTGGTCTTTTGGTACAAATTTCCCCATATGTTCGCGTAATGCTGGCTTCATATTGGGTTTAATATGCATTACTTCGTTTTCTTCCAAGAATTTCATCATCTTATTTACTGCTTTGTTAGTTAGATCAGCAAATTCTTCTGGTGTATCAGCTGCTTTCATTGGTGGAAGATCCTTATTTCTGTGCTCTTCTAATTTTAATGATGACCATGAACGGTCTAATTCTCTTTTAAGCAGTTGTACTTCCTCTTCCCAAGTTAGTGAAACTAAATGCACATTCTTTTGGTACCATGTATAATTGTCTTTTCCAATACCAGATGGCCCATTTTTTTTAGGAGATTGTTTTTCCAACCATTTAATAAAATCTTCATTAGCTTTTTGTGCTTTAACCAAGGCTACAAATAACTCAGCATCATTCCTTGAATTATGATATTGTAAAAGAGACTGTTCAATAGTTTTTAAATCTTCACCTTGATCACGAATATTTTTAATACCAGCAACCCATAGATCCTTAGCATTCCCAGTTAAATTTTTCTCCGCTTGTATTAAAAATGGAGGAATGACTAATAATTCATTTAAAAATTTATTTTTAGCTTTTCCTTTAAGTGGAAAAGAGTATTGCCAATATTCTAATAAGGCATGATTAATGGGACCTTCATGCGCCGGCACATCACTTTGATGCATCCATATAGTCTGATAAAAAGCAGGGTCTCTTTCCCATGATTTAAGTACTCTGCGGTTAAAATCATATCCGTTCATTTCTGCCCTTAGAAGTTGCCAATCTACTTGCTGGGACTTCAGCCATCCAGTAGTATCTATATCAGATAATCTATTATCAATAGATTTAAATGACTTTTGCCGTTTCCTAAATTGTGACTTAGTATAATCTGGAGCCCCATATAACAATGGCGGATTTTCAAATTTTCTCCACTCAAAAAAAAGCTCATGTAAAGTTTCATAGTTATTAGTTTTTTGAGCGAATACTGATGGAAAATAAATTGCTAACCCTATTGCACAAAAAAGAAATATTGTAACACTTTTATTTATTTTCATTAGCTTAAAACCTTTCCAAAGCCATCATTAAATTTTTGCATTTGTTCTGGTTTAGCCATGCTTAATCGGCACCAGTTTGTAAATGGAGGAAATGGCCTCCCCACCAGCACTCCATACTTTTCCATTGCAGGTTGAAAATCACTAATATCAATATCAGTTTTAATAAACATGAAATTAGTTTGAGAGTCTAAATACTGAATTCCTTTAGTATCTAAATAATCAGCGACTACTTTTTTTGCTTTATTATTCATATCAACACTATGTGTTTGGAATCTTTTATCTTGATAAGAAGCAATGGCTGCTCTCAAACCTACAATATTGAGTGAATCAGTTAAATAAGATTCCAATCGTTTTACAATCTGAGGAGTACTAATTGCGAAACCAACTCTAAGTCCTGCCAGCCCATGAACTTTAGATGCAGTCCTAGAGACAATCACATTCTTCCCGGATTTTACAAGATCAATCATTGATCGATAGTTCGGATCAGTCACATATTCATGATAAGCTTCATCTACAAACAAAATTGCTTTACTTGAGACTTGTAAACAAAAGGACTCTAAGTCATCCGTATTCATCAACATTCCTGTAGGATTATTAGGGTTGCAAAGATAAATCATCTTTGTTCTTCGATTGATATTTTCATTCATGCGATTTAAATCAATACCAATATCATTTTTCATAGGAATACGTTTAACATTTGATTTCATAGTCTTAGCATATCGATTTATTGTTTCAAAAGTTAAAGATGGTGATAATAATTCACCTTTATCAATTCCATTCATTAAAGCTGATTTTTTTAATATTTCACCCGACCCAAAACCCACAGCAATGTGAGCAGGTGTAACACCATTTAATTTAGCCATCAATTCTTTAAATTCTGCTTTAGCACCTCGCATAGAGTATAAATTGGATTCACCAAAAGCCTTTCTCATTGCCCTTCGAGCTATTTGAGAAGGTCCATAGGGATTTTCGTTTAACATCATACGAACTGGTTTATTTGATAATGAATTAATAGTAGCAGCATTAATTGATTTTACACCTGTAACTGCACCTAATAGTGAACCGCCAAATAGCGTGGCGCTACGATTAATCCATTCTCTTCTTGTCATACCTTTTTTCATGATCACCTCCTGTTAACTAATTTACAAAGGAAATGAGCGAAATAAAAAAGGCCCTAATTCATTAGGGCCTTTTTTATAATATATAACCGAGAAGTTTATATTATATATTCTATAGGTTATTATTCAACTAACTTTCAGATGGTCAGTTATGTTAATAGTTCTCTAGAATATTAAGAAATTATTAAGACAAAATTATGATTATAGTTTTTGACATTTAGGACAATAATGTGTTCCTCTCTGTACAACAAATATTTTTTTTAGTTTTACACTACATCTTGGACAAGGGCTTCCTCCCTTACCAAAAACATTTAAATATTTTTTAAATCCACCTGATAGTTTGTTTCCATATGAAAAATTGATAATTGTTGTTCCATTAAAATCAATTGCGCTTTGAAGTATTGTAGGAATTGCTCTCCATAATCTTTTTATTTTTTGATTACTTATATCCATAGAAATTTTACATGGATGAATTCTAGCTTGCCATAAAGATTCATCAACATAAATATTACCTAATCCTGCAATAAATGATTGGTCAAGCAACCTTGGTTTAACCATCCCGCGCGATTTTTTTAAACCTTTTAATAAATATAATAAATCAAATGATGAAGATAAAGGTTCACACCCCAGCTTATTTTCAATAACATCTAATGATTCATAATA
>NZWI01000022.1 GCA_002701875.1 Fidelibacterota bacterium | reverse complement strand
TGTAACGCGAAGATTTCCGACACCACGAAGAAGTCGTGTATTTGCTTCAGGATTCGGGGAAATTGGAACTCGAACGTTTCAAACTCCTCTTTGTATGAAAGGATAAGAACCACAAGGACGGTCGGGTACATGAAGAGGGGGTGGTCGGGTTCCTTAAAGTCTTCCATTATTTGAGCGCTCTGATCAGACAACGTACCAGAAACGGCAATGGATTTAACATTTAAGTCAGAACTCACATCTCCAGCCTGTACTGTGTAAGATGCTGTGGCACTCGTTGCACCCGAAATAGAACTAATGGTTACTGCACGATCAGTCGATCCTGTTTCCAAAGTAACCGTAACAGAACCCCCACTTGAAAGAGTGACAGCTTCTGAAAAATTAACCGTGATATTAATCGCATCACCGAGCTTATAAGTACCATTCGATGTAGTAGAGGTGACACTAGCAATAGATGGCATTGGATCTTTCGAAATTAAAACATAGGGTTCATATCCTGCAGACGATGTGTATGCTCTAAAATACATTTTATCTGCAACGGCAGTAAAATAATAAGGAGAACCTGAGTTTGAGCCTGGCTGAATATCTGCTGCTCTAGCCACATTGTTCCCATCATAGTACCATAGCTCGGAGCCTGCAGAGCCTTGTACATTGTAACCATCAGAAGCAGTAAAATAAAGTTTATTATCAAAAACCGTTAAATTATATGGGCTACTGCTATTAGGGTATGTACTTGATCCTGAAGTGTAAGTCCCAGGGGCTATGTCTTTGATGAGACGGAAACCTTTTGATGAATCATATCCATACAATTCGGTCCCAGAAGTAGCACTACCTTGAGCACTAAAGTATAATGTATCTTTATATATTGTAAGATTATATGGATAGCTACCATTCAAATAGGTATTACTACCACTAGTCCTAGACCCCGTATATAAATCCGTACCAACAACATTGGTTCCATCGTAATAAAATAATTCACCACCAATTGTTTTATCTTCAGCCCTAAAAAATAGTTTATTTCCTAAAACTACAAAGTAAGAAGGATAACCGTTATTAGGATAGGTATTGGAACCAGATGTATATGTACCTGAATTAATATCTTTAACCAGCGCCATATTGGTACCATCATATGAATATAATTCATAGCCAGTAGCTGTGCTATAACCGTTGAAATAAAGTTTATCATTATATACGGCCATTTTCCCCCACCCAAAACCACTTTGAGAACCGGCAGCAAGATCTTTAACTAACGATACATTTGTCCCATCATATACCCACATTTCTCTTCCATAGGTACTGCTATAGGCACCAAAATAAAGTTTATCATTATATATGGTGAAGCCCTCAGGGCTTGAGCCGCTTGAACCTGTATAAATATCAGCAAGCCTAGTAAAATTTGTTCCATCGAAACTATATGGCTCATCTCCGTATGTCCCATCATTACCTACAAAAATCAGTTTATTTTTATAGATAATCCACTTCTCAGCCCAACCTAAGCCACTAGATGAGCCACTTCTTAAATCAGAAATTCGTTTGGGATTAGTTGAACTCGCAGCAACATCTGGATCATACTCCCACATTTCATACCCTTTAGTTCCATCATCCCCTTTGAAATAAATCTTTCCATTATATTCAGTAAAGTTTTCGGGGTATGAACTGTTTGACCCCGCTCGAATATTATATAACATTGAAGGTACGGGTGAATGCTTAGACTTTGCCCATGAAGGACTATTATAAAGGGTTAAAGAAGCAGCATTTGCAACGGCATTGGTTGCAGATGTTCCGGTAGACTGTTCAAGCTTCCAGTAGGATTTAAGTGCTGATACCGCCCCTAATACATTGGAGGCAGCTAAAGGAATACCATCATTATATAAAGAATCAATCTGATTAGCATTTAACTCTGTAGTCCAGATAGCAACTTCATTAATATTTCCATCAAGATATTGGCCATTGGCAGGATCTTTTCCTAAATATAGAACATCATCAAATGTATTATCCGATGAAACATAATTACTTGATTTTTGACCATTTACATATATCTGTATGCTATTAGAACTGTTACGGGTCATCACAACGTGATGCCATTGATTTTTATGCATATTGGCAACAGAATTGACACCCCCAGGCTGCATTCTAAAATAGTTATAACCTGTTCCCATCCATTCCAATTCAAAACCATCATTATAAATTATTTGCTGTCTACTTGACCCTTCAAGCAAGACCCAAGTTGAAACTGAAAATTGTCCCGTTAATTTTGTGCTGGCATTATCAGATGCNGAAACTGACATATAGTCATTACTTCCATCCANATTAACCACGTAAGATTGGCTGAGTCCAATTGCGAGGGTAAAAAGAAATAAAGTATATTTTTTAAGCAATTTTATTTTCATGATTCTCAATATTAATTTGGTAGAGTCGGCGCTTCAGGTAAAGGCACAGGAACTGGATCAAATAAACCTGCCGCATATGCACCACCNCCAAGACCAATCAAGAGTAATGTGAACTTTGTCATTCTACCCATTGGCTTTCGCTCTTTTTTAACTGCGGCTGCTTGTGNTGGATCTGCTGATGCAAGCTTAGCTAACTTATCTGCCGGGGCTTGCATGCCAACTAGCTCCCAAGCNACAATTTCAATAATAGTTAACAGTCCATCAACTTCACCTTTATATGTTTTACTAACCGATCTGATCGTTCCTCCTGTAGAAACCGAAAATAATTTTGCATCAATTGTATATGAATTCCCCAATTTACCAAATGAACCAGATACCATATTTTGTACACCTAACAAGGCNCCAACTTCCGCGGCACATTCAGAGGTAGTACAACCTGATTGCTGAAACCCTTGTTCCTGCATTATCTCTTCCATCTGATTACGCTCNACCATAATAACAGCATTTGTNTTCACCATCTCACTCATAAGACGATCTGTTAAGGTCTGCGCCTCCATCTGGCTAATACCTCGACCTTCAAAATCAAGAATAGCGACTGTTTCCTTACCAGCTGCTAGTTGAGCAGATGTTTCGGGGGTTAACTGGTTCTGCCCCCATAAAAGAGTTGATAATAAAAGAAATGNTATTTTTACTGATTTAATCATTATATGGATGATAATATTAAACTTTGAATTTTCATAAAACTATGTTTTGCATCACATTAATTGAAATTATTTTTTAGAGGGAGGTAACTCGNCAAGCAATCGTTCGATTTCTGANGATATATCTTTTTTAAATTTCTCATCTGCACCTTCTCCATCAGGGAATCCTCGCTTTTTAAATGTAACATTGCGATATCCATCTACCATAAATANCCTCGGTAGCGTTTGTGCATTATAACGTTTCATAGCTGTCCCCCGATTATCGAATAAAATCTGCATCGTTACACCTTTTTTCTTTAAAAATGGTCCNGCCACTGGAACATCCTTATAGCTCATACCATATACTGTGCCCGGATTACTTCTAGTCGCCTCAGTAATATCTATAAGAAAAAACTTGACGCGTTCATCTTTATATTTTTGATAAACTTCCTCAAGTATCGGCAATTCTTTCATACAAGGTTTACACCAAGTAGCAAAAAAACTCATAACAACAGCATGACGATCAGGCTGAGAAACATTTAATCTTAATTTTTTTTCTTTGCCCGTCTTCTTATCAATTTTAACCTCTGACCAATTTCTTAAAAACTCAAATTTNCCTGGGGCATACATAAGNGCCCANGTTGGAGCCTCATCTCCAACTTCTAAATCTTTTTTCTCGGCATCTTGCGCAAGAAGTAAGCCGCTTAACATTATCATTAATAATTTTGAAATCATTTTCTTTTCTCTCCGCATCTTTTTTTTATACAATTATATATTAATCTAAAAGAATTAGTACTCTGCAATCTTTCAAAACATTTCCATTCCGATCTGCTACATCAATACGTGATACATCCGAATTACTTACTATTATATCCGTACGATTTGTCCCTGATATTGCAACACCTTTGATAACAAGAGGATTACCTGACACTCTTGGATCTTTTTGAGCAGCTTCCAATGTTTTAGAGTATCCAGCCACCCCATTGCTTACAGCATATTTACGATCATACTTACCTGGGCCATAAACAGCATTGCCATTTTGATCAAGGATCCTTGGAGCCATCGCTGGACGCGCCTTTAAACCTCGAGCATCAATAATTAATCCGGAAACTCCGCCTGTTGTAGCGGTAGGTGCTGCAGCTGTCCCACCTACACCTGTATTATTGANAGGTGCTGCTGCTACCGTAATTGGTGGAAGAATTATATCTGAAATCCCAGTCATAGGGACCGTAAACTCAACTTCAACCGACGTGTCGCTCAAATATTTAGGTTGACCCACCTGGCGTGCGCCTCTGATAAAACCTCTAACCTTTGTATTAATAACATCATCAACCATAGCACCACTCATTGTGGTTTCACTAGTAAGAGTTACTCCATTCACAATCTCAATCAACTGTCTTAATGCATCTTGTTTAGCTATCCGGAGTGCCATTCTACGCGCCTGTCCAGCATTAACTGCATTCGTTGGGACAAAACCAATCCCAATAGAATTAATGGCTTGNGCAGAATAATCAACNCTTCCGTTTTCCAATTGAGCTACAACGCCTTGAGAAAAAGCAATGCTAAATATAAAAATTGAAACCCCAATTATTTTTTTCATATAATTCCTCATCATTGTACAACTTCTGCAGTTATACGATTACCTGTTAAACCTGTAACTTTGAAATTCAAACCATCTGGACTTGTTTGTGCTAAACCCATAGCTAAGGCCTGGGACTTTCCTTCAAATTCAACTTCATATTCAGCTACACCTTCATTTAGACTTTTAGCATAAGCATTCCTAATNCCGGAAACAGTCTGTGCCTTTAAAAAAGACTCAAATGTCATATAAGACATAAAATCGGCACCCTTTAAAACAATATATACTTTAATAAAATTAGATTGCTGGGTACTCCATTTAGTAATTAATTGTGAAATAATATTATTACCTAATTTTTCTGCACCATCATTGGCAGCATTTACACCTGAAGTTGATGGAGAGATGTGAACTTTTTTGCCACGNGCCTGNGGCACTACGGCAAGGATTTCTCCTGTATCCACNCTAACAATTTTNCCATTTATATCCGCCTGCCCCGAATGCATATTGTATACCATACCCCCCGATGAAATTTTTGCAGTTCCAATCACAATTACTTCTGCACCTAATTGTGAAGCAATCTTTGCGGCCGCAGCCACATTGCCATCTAAAGCCTGACCATAATCTTGGTCCCCTTTTAAGGCTTGAACAAGTTGGCGGTCAACTACATCAAATCCTTTTTCATAAAACATTGATAGCAATTTAGTCTCTGCAAAATTAGTGGGGGTATTATCAATTAAATTTTCTTCTTTAACTAAAAAGATGATTCTTGGTCTATTCATNCCATTNAGTAGGGTTTGAAGCGCAGCTTCATCNGCCATGACCTGATCTATCATATCAGTTACTTTTGCCTCGATAGTAATTTCAAAATTACCATCTGGACCTTTACTTTCTTTAATTACCTTAAAAGATTTAACAAACCCTTGAGCTTTTGAATAGATATTATCTTCTATAGAAGTTGCCGTTACTGTCGTAGTAGAAGTCATATATGCACCTAGGCCTTGTTCTACAGCATCTCTTTTTGCCTGCTCAATTGCTGCATCTTTGGTTAAACCATATCCGANCCCTGTTGCAGTTTGGGCTTGTGCAGAAATAAAAGACACAAAAGATAATGATAANGTCAATATCCCTTTAATCATCGTTTTAATCATATTTATCCGTTTTATTCTTAGTGAAGGGTTGCATTGTAAATTATTCAATTAACTAAAGTTAAGCAATATATATCCTCGAATGGTGTGATTCAGGTCAATTTGCTTAATTCAAGTAATTCCCCTTGTTTTCATGTATGGTTGTTTCAAGTTATATTCAAGCTATATAAACTTTTTAAGGAATTGGTTATGCTGAAAAAATATGGTTCGTTAATCTCTATAATTATGCTAATCTTTCTGAGCTCTTGTTCTACAAAGCCAGAAAGTGATGTTGATACACCTGAATATCATTATAAAGCTGGTATGCGCGCTGTTGATAATGGTGACTATCAACAAGCCATAAAATCTTTTCAAAGATCAGTTGATTTAGATAAAAAATTTGCTCTNGGCTATGGTGGCCTTGGACTAGCTCATGCATATTTAGGTAATAATAAAGATGCTAAAGATTTTGCATCTAAATGTGCAAGTCGTGGCAGTAANGACCCAGAAGCTTTNTCTNTAAGTGNNCAAGTTTGGATCACNATGCGANCNTCGGAGAAAAGNTGGTTTAANCGNGCTGAGGATTATCTTGAAAAAGCACTAAAACGTGANAAAGAGCATGAAGGTTCTCAATACTGGTTTGGTGTAGCTCATTTATACAATTATCAATTTAGTGAGGCAGAAAATTATTTCCGCGCTGTAGTTGAAAAAAGAGGTGATTTTTCAGGAAAAGCAGATGCCAAATGGAAATTATCTCAAAAGATTGTCCGTGCGATGCCAGGAACTCCTGGTGGTAAAAAAGTCGCTTTAAAAGAACGTATAAACAGAGCAGATTTAGCTGTACTATTCGCAGAAGAATTAAAGATTGGTGTATTGTTTGATAGAATGCCAGTACAAAACAGTGGATTTCAAACACCTTCTCAAGCAAACCAAACGGCAACTGTTACTGTCCCAAACGATTCAAGAGATCACTGGGCAGAAACATGGATTAANGATATGATCCGCTACGGNATNATGAATGTAGAGCCNGATGGAAATTTTTACCCAGATGATGATATTAATCGTGCAAATTACGCTTTAGCTGTNCAAAGATTATTGGTAGTAGCAACTAGNGATGAAAGTTTAGAAACNAAATATTTTGGCGAAGGTCAGAGTCGTTTTAGTGATGTACCTGCAAGTCATTTCGCATATAATGCAATGGCAATATGTACTGAGAGAGGTATCATGGAAGTTGATATGATGACAAATCGATTTAATCCTACTGGCGATGTAACAGGTGCTGATGCATTATTAATCATTCGAAATTTACAATCATCACTTAGAATGACATTTTAATTCACTACTATCATTAATAATTNTTATATAAAAAGGGCTGCTTNATCAGCCCTTTTTGTTTTTGCACCATTACCTAATCACTTAAATTCTCCTATGAGGAAATATCACCTAATTATACTCCTTGTAATATCTTTTTCTGCACTGCAATGTGTTGAAACATTAATAACCGTTAATGTTTTTCAAGATGGAAATTATCATATGAAATTTCAATCCAAAGGTGACAAAGAAGATGTTTATGATCTAGATTTTCCAATACCTAATAAAGATCCTTGGCTTTATAAAACTTCCAANACGAATAATNNAGATGGAGGAGATTCAATTTATGTAGCCAATTCTGAAGCTATTTTAGCAGGTGCAACAATTTTCCATCCTATTCAAGAAGGNCCAGGAGTACAACGTCATCCCATTATCGTTAATAAACAAGAAAGTGCTTTTTCTACATCTTACGAATTATTGAAAGTTTTTTCTGGACGTAAAGTTCAACAAAAATATCCATTATTAGCTAAAGTCATGTTTAATGCTTCTTCAGATTCTATTGATTTATTAATAGAAACAGAAATTATCATGTATTGTTTAAAAATGGGNATGNAAGATCTCNAANNTAAATATTCTATAAAAGATTTAACCCGAGAAAGAATCCTTAACCATTTTAAGGGTGTTTTCTATAAAGCTGAAGAAGAAGGNAATTTATTTGGGATTTTAAATTCTTCATCTAACATTGAAAAAAATAAATTCGTTATCCCTCAGTCTTTAATTATAACAAACTTTAGACCATTTGAAAACTTATTGCCACAGAATTATGTTTCTGACTGTATTAAAGCCATGGCTCCATATATCGAGGAAGCCAATATTACTGTTAGCTTAAACGACGATACATATAAATTTGCCTGCATATTACCTGGAAGAATAGCACATTCAAATGCGGATTCTACATCGAATGATACACTTTGGTGGTCTTTCAGTACTCAAGATTTTCTTAANGACGATTATGTCATAGAAGCTGCATCAGTNNTTTATTATAAAACCAATATTCAAAGAATGGTTGTAGCAAGTGCTTTGGTCGTTTTATTAGTCTTAATTTTAATATCTAAAAAAAGGAAGCNTTCATGAAATACCTAATAATAGCATTAATGGCTATCACATCAAATTTAATGGCAAAACCAAAGTTTACTGATCAACAGATTGCAGCAATGACACCACAGTATTTCAAAAGAAATCATTCTGCTCCAAAACTTACCGGATTAAAAATTTATACTAAAGATGGGGAAAGGACATATTACGTCGAAATCCTTGCTGATAGAAATCGTTCGAGTGATGACCTGAGTTTTGCAGTATCTGCATTAGCTAATATGGGACAATATGCAAAAAAACCATTCAAAAAGTATGTCGTAGTTATGCATTATGATGTGCGTGGTAAAACTTCAGATATTTGCGAAGCAAATGCTCGCTGCACAGCTGATTATATGATTAGAAAACAAGTTAATTATGATCATTGGTATAATAAATGTATCAAGTTCACATCCATTTAAAGGATTGATTATTAAACGATTTTTACTACTATATGGTCTATTACTTTGTAGTTCAATATCTTCTCAACAAATTGACACATTAGATTTTAAACTACCTGCTTTTTCATTTACACCAAAAGTTTTTCACCATCCTTCACGTGTTCTACTTAATTCTAAAATATTTGAATTAGAAGTTTTTACCGATTTTCCAAAGGAAGATATAAGGCAAGTTAGTTTATTTTATAGAACCGACGCAGCCCCAAGGTACATCGAACATTTATTTGAGCAGAATGAAAAACGCTATGTTTTTCGTTTTAATCCTAAAAAAACCCCCGCAGTTTATATAACATACTTTTTTACAGTTTCACTTAATAATGGCTCAATGTATGCCACGCCCGTTGATAGCTCAGGAACTTTGGTTCCAATTACAAAATATTTGTTAGATCCTGCAGAATATTATAAAAAACGATCAGAGATAAAAAATTGAGCGACAAAATATCCATAGTACAATCACTTAGAGATAAAATAAATGATCATAATTATCGTTATTATGTTTTAAATGATCCACTGATTTCTGATAGTGAATATGATCAACTATTTAGAGAGCTGGAAAATTTAGAGCAAAAAAGTCCTGAACTAGTAACTCAAGATTCACCAACTCAACGAGTTGGGACTACCCCATTAAAATCATTTGGTACAATTCAACATAGCATACCAATGCTTTCATTAGAAAATGCAATGGATGAAGATGAGCTTCGATCATTTTATGAACGATTACAAAAGGGTCTTAATAACAAAGATAAAATTTCTATTATTGCTGAACCTAAACTAGATGGGTTAGGAGTTGAATTGGTATACGAGAATGGGTTTTTCATCCATGGTTCTACTAGAGGGGATGGAATAACTGGAGAAAATATTAGTCAAAATTTAAAAACAATTCCATCTATCCCATTATCATTAAGAACCAATAAAAGAAATGCAATTCAATTACTTGAAGTTCGTGGTGAAGTATTCATGACAAAATCGGGTTTTGACCAACTAAATAAAACTCGTTTGGCTGAGGGGCTAGATCCTTTTGCTAATCCGAGAAATGCAGCTGCTGGAAGTCTTCGTCAGCTTGATTCAAAGATCACTTCTCAACGTCCGCTATCAATTTTCTGTTATGAAGCTGGTAACATTAATGGTGAGACCTTCAACTCACATAAAGAATTTTTATCAGCACTTAAAGATTGGGGATTCCCTGTAAATCCTGAAGTCAAGGTAGTTAATAATATAGATGAGATGATTGTTTATCATAGTAATCTTGAAAATAAACGCAATACACTCCCTTATGAAATTGACGGCACTGTTTTTAAGGTAAATAAAAACGAGCAGCGCAATGTTTTAGGGGCAAGAAGTAGATCCCCCCGATGGGCGATAGCTGGAAAATTTAAATCACAACAAGTTACAACAATCGTGACTGATATTATCGCATCGGTTGGTAGAACCGGAGCAATCACACCTGTTGCTAAACTTAACCCAGTGAATGTAGGTGGTGTTATAGTTACTAATGCAACGCTACATAATCAGGATGAAATTATCCGAAAAGATATTCGTATAGGAGATACTGTATTAATACAACGTGCCGGTGATGTGATCCCTGAAATTGTAAAAGTAATTCAGGGAAAGCGATCTTCAAATACAGTACAATATTTTTTACCTAAACTTTGTCCAGCGTGTGAACATGAAGTTTTTCGACCTGAAGGAGAAGCGATCTCAAGGTGTCAAAATCTTTCCTGCCCGGCCCAAGTTAAAGGAAGGATTGAACATTTTATTTCAAAATCAGCATTAGATATTGATGGTTTTGGGGAAAAACTTGTAAATCAATTAGTTGATAATAAAATGATTCAGACTGTGGATGATATTTTTAAACTCAACTTTCAGGATTTAGTCAACTTGGAAAGAATGGCGGAAAAATCTGCCCAGAATATTATTGACGCAATTGATTCAAGTAAAAAAACAACATTTAATCGGTTTGTGTATGCGCTTGGTATACGAAATGTTGGATCACATTTATCAAAAGTTATTGAAAGAGCCTTTAATGCCAATATTAATGATTTTATTAATGCTACTTTTGAGGCACTTGAAAAAATTGATGAAGTTGGCCCAATAGTCGCAGAAACTATTACAAGATTTTGGAAAGATAGATCCAATATTGACGTTGTAGAGTCTTGTCTAGCATTAGGTGTGAAACTAGATTCTGGATCCGAACTTCATAGCAAAAAATTAGAAAATAAAATAATTGTTTTTACTGGGACCCTAACCCAATTTTCGCGTGCTGAGGCAAACGCAATGACTGAAAGTCATGGAGGAAAATCAACCGGATCAGTCAGTAAGAATACAGATTATGTAGTTGCAGGCAATGCTGCAGGTTCAAAATTAAATAAAGCAATAAAACTTGGAGTTGCAGTATTAACAGAAGAAGAATTTTTAAAACTTATTAAATGAAAGCTTATATATGAAAAAAATACTTTTATGGATAATTCCTCTCATTTTATTTGCTGAGGAAAAAACACTGTCATCTATCCTGGTTGCAGATGGATTCAAAAAACCGGTTTTTGTAACCTCATATCCAAACGATTCAAAATTGCTTTATGTTGTTGAGCAGGCTGGGTTGATCAGAATAATAAAAAATGGGGAAAAACTTAATAAGCCTTTTTTTGATATAAACAATAAAGTAGTAAATCCAAATAGACCTGGAGATGAACGAGGTTTACTAGGATTTGCATTCCATCCAAATCATATTAATAATGGAAAATTCTACATCAATTATATGAATAATGATGGGTTTACTATTGTATCAGAATTTTTAGTTAGTTCTCAATTAAATGCTGATCATAAATCAGAGCGGATCATTTTGAAGCTTGAGCAGCCCTATCGCAATCACAATGGTGGTGATATAAAATTTGGACCCGATGGTTATCTTTATATATCAATTGGGGATGGCGGTAAAGCAGGTGACCCTCTCAATGCAGGCCAGGATTTGAATTCAATTTTTGGGAAAATAATCCGTATTGATGTAAATGGAAAACCTTATGCAATTCCAAAATCTAATCCATTTTATGATAAAAAAGATACACGTGGCGAAATATGGGCATGGGGCCTAAGAAATGTCTGGCGATTTTCTTTTGATCAAAAAACAGGCGATATATATTATGGAGATGTTGGGCAAAATAAATGGGAGGAAGTTAATTTTGAGCCAGCTATAACTAAAGGTGGCTTGAATTTTGGTTGGCGGATTATGGAAGCAAATCACTGTTATGACCCGCCAGAAAATTGTCCGACCAAAGGTTTAACAAAACCAATTGTTGAATACCCCAACGATGCTAACTATATGGTTGTACTTGGTGGTGGGTCACAAACCGATGCAGAAGGATGCTCCGTTACAGGGGGCTATGTTTATCGTGGGACAAAGATTAAAAGTATGCAGGGCGTGTATATTTTTGGGGATTATTGTTCGGGGAATATTTGGACCCTTAAGGTGATTAATGGAAAAGCTGTAAATTTTAGTAACCGCACAGAAGAAATCAATCTAGGCAATGGAGAATTCACTACATATATTTCATCTTTTGGACAAGATAGTGATGGTGAATTATATATTGTTGATTATAATGGCGGTGTTTATAAACTAATTGAAAACAACTAAAAAGGTTAATAATGGATAAACTACCAATGAAAATTGATAATGTATTAGATGATATCGTACTTATTGTTCTTGATGGTCATGAACCATTAAAAGAACTGGGAGTAGACCAAAATAAAATATATGTGAGAGTAGTTGGATACGATGAATACGGGATGTGGGTTGATCGCCCATCATTCAAAATACCAATAATAAAAAATGGTAATTTGGAAAGTGAAAAAGATGTTGCTGCCTCAATGCTAATCCCTTGGGGCTTTATAGCATCTATTGTCCATTTCCCCGATGTTGAAGGCTTTGATTTCCCAAATCCATTTGATACTTCTATCGGTTTTGATCCTGAGGGAGAATGAAACCTTCTGCCATTTCAATCCAAAATCTCAAAAAGAGTTATGGTGAAACCACTGCTCTTAAAGGTATAGATATAGAAATCAATGACGGAGAATTTTTTGGACTACTAGGTCCAAATGGTGCTGGCAAAACAACTACAATTAATATTTTAACGGGTCTAGTAAGAAAAGATTCAGGTTCAACTGATATATTTGGTCATGATACAATTTCTAATTATCGATTTACCAGGTCTCAAATTGGAATATCTGCTCAAGAATTTGCCCAAGATTGGTTCTTTCCTATTGAAAAATTGCTTTATTTCCAAGCAGGTTATTACGGTATATCTAAAGCAAAAGCTAAAAGTAAGGTTGATGAATTATTTGAAAGATTAGGACTTGAAAAAAAACGTCAATCAAGACTACGTCAATTATCTGGCGGTATGAAACGAAGATTCCAAATTGCAAAAGCATTAGTTCATGATCCTAAAATATTAATTCTTGACGAGCCAACAGCTGGAGTGGATGTAAAACTCCGTCACGAGTTATGGCAATATTTTAGAGAGTTACATCAAACCGGCAAAACTATTTTATTGACTACTCATTACATTGAAGAAGCTGAAATGCTATGCGACCAAGTTGCTATAATTGATAACGGAGAAGTTATCACTAAAGGAACACCAAAAAATTTAACTGGTAAACAGGGTGATTCTGGAATAACAATTAATTTATCTGATACTGAAGTTGATCTAAAAAATCATTTAAAAGAATTTTCCTATTCTCTTGATGATGAAAGGATTCATTTTGTCAGTAGCGACCCTGAAGCAGATCTGCCCAAAATCATAAATAAGATTACTAAAGCAGGATGTCATATACAGCGCGTTGAAACAACAAAATCATCTTTAGAAGATGTATTTTTAAAACTCACAGGAAAAGGAATCAACGAATGAACTGGGTTGGATTTTGGACTTTGACCTCTCGAGAAGTTGGACGTTTTTTCTCTGTATATAGGCAAACCATTATTCCTGGATTATCATCATCTATGCTATATATTGTTATTTTTGGTTTTACTCTTGAAAAACGCATTTCATCTATTGATGGGATCCCTTATACTATATTTATTATTCCTGGCCTTATAATGATGAACGCACTAACAAATGCTACTTCAAATTCTGCTTCTTCAATGCTTCAAATGAAACTTCTAGGACAGTTACCAGATATTTTACAAGCACCTCTATCTAGTTTTGAGATTTCTTTAGCCTACATTATTGGAGGTACAGTAAGGGGAGCTGTTAATGGAATATTAATTCTTATTGTTGGAGTATGGTTAGGCAATATGACCATTGCCCATCCTTTATCAACTATTGGATTTATTCTAATTGTATCATGGGCATTTTCTTCAATTGGATTGTTACTAGGTCAATTAGCCGAATCATGGGATCAATTAGCTACGATGCAAAATTTCATTTTAACGCCACTAAGTTTTCTTGGAGGTATCTTCTATTCAATTAAAATGTTACCTGATTGGGCACAGGTTGCTAGTCAATACAATCCTATTTATTATATGATAAATGGGCTCCGTTACACCATATTAAATACATCAGATTCAAGCCCCCATACAAGCTTAGGTGTGGCAATAATGTTAACAATTATTTTTTCAATAGCAGCTATTATGCTTATGGAAAGTGGTAAAAAAATAAAGCATTGAAAAAATATTTATTTTTATCACTATTTATTTTTTTACCACTTTCAGGTCAAACAGATACAACAGCCTGGAAACAATATTTACGACTAGGCATAGTTAATGTCGATTCAACTAATGGTGGATTTGGATATTTTCGTCTAAATCGAACAACTTCAAATACATTTCGTGATTTGAGATTTTTTGCGTATGGATTAGAAAATAATTCATTTATTTATTTAAGGTATAAATCCAGTGATAAATATTTATCTAAACCCAAATTTTATAGATATACTATTACCTCATTTAGAAAGAACACACGTGCAAACGTCAATTTGCAGTATCATTTCAATCAAGGTTTTGGTTATTTTATCAAGGATTATAATAATGGTTTAATAAATATGGAATTAGGTCATGCCTTTGATACATCAGATTACCTAAATGCTACTCGTAAAACTTCTTATTTAAGAACTGGTGTTTTTTGGGATCATGATACCAATTATTTTTCTTCGAAATTAGAGTTTGAACACTTTTCGCAAATCAGTGAAGTTATTGAAAACAGACTATCTAGAAACATCTATCTATTAGAATTAATTTTTCCTTTAAAGAGTGGAGTGTTTATTAACATTAATTATGAGAAGGAAGATTACATTGGGAAAAATCAAACTGATGCAGCTTCAATTATATTAGCAGTTCAATGGAAGGGAAATTTTAAAATATAATTATATTTTCTAAGGTCTTTTAATAAATGCTAGNATGGTTCTAGGATGTTCATCTACNATCATTAAAAATCCTTTTTTATCTATTCGAACCAGACCTTCCCAATTTCTTGAATTTTTATTTAGAACTAACTGAATTGGTAATGTGTCTGTTTTATAAATTTTNNTACCATCTATTTTAAACTCAACTAATCTNTCAACATGGTCAAANTTTTCATGAGTNTTNCCCTTCANAATATTAGTCAATACTAAATCTTTGCCAGGTTTTAGACGTTTTTTTTCACCAGGCCAGAAAAAGTTTATTGCCCANAACCTGTCTTGATTATCTAATTCAGTAATATCTGTAATTCTATATTCAATATTAGGGAAAGAGGATGNGCTTTTTTGTTTTAATGATGAATTATAAAAGNATGCTTTTGGTTCTGNATTNACATTAAGTCCATTGGCTTCGAATAATACCATTATACGATACTTATATTTCAAAATACTTTCATAACCCATGTTCTTAATATTTACAGGCAGCGGCATTTCTACTATTTTTTCTGAGTCAATTCTTAATGTTTTATTTCTCATATCAATTGAGCCTCTAGCGATAAAACTCTTCATTTTGTCATCAATTTTAGATTCTATAATTAAATATGCTTTGTTTCCAATAAAACAAATTGCTTCAAAGCCTTGATATCCTTTGATGGAATTAAAATAATCAGGCATAATGATATCTATTTTACCTGGATTGAGAGGGGTTTTTCGATCGCTATTCAACCAATCATTTATTACTGATTTTTTTAAGTAATAAAAACGTGGTTTTGATTCATTGACATATTGAGGCATAAGAATCAGGTTTTGGNTATACCATGCTAAGCCAGACATCTCTAGNCTACGATCTGATGCCTCACCCGTTAATANAATTTCTATTGGAAGAATTTCATTAGCAGATATTATCTGATAGCAAAATAAAGTCAGGATAAAATTTTTAATTAATCTGTTTCTCACTTATTATCGCCTGGTTTGTACACTTTCTCTAGGTTCAATTTAATATCTTCTAGATCCATGAATACTGGTTTCATTTTATGAGATGCAAAGAGCTTAGCTTGATCATCATAATGTATTGAACTACTATCTAATGTAGATGACCCAAATTGATGGATACTGTTTGCAGAAACATTTCCTTCTTTATCCCATTCAACAATTTGAAAATAACAATCTCCTGCAGTTGCAATTNTNATATNATCNTGTTTTTTTGAGTATATNGCTCTTACAATATCNGGNCCTCCACTAAGAGGTAAATCTGTTTTTCCTCTTTTTAAACGTAAAATATCACCCCATTTCACATCTAAAGTACCATAATATTTTATTGACCATTTGACTGCTGATTCTAATCGACTCATTATTTCTGAATAATTGTAATTGTATTTATTTGGATCAAAATGTGGTCTAATTGAATCATATGCCAAATGCATCGCTGTATTTGTACTATCTGTATCTAGATCCCAATTCTTTAGTATTGATAGAGCTTCAATAATATCTGGATCATTACTAACTGCCTCATTTAAAAATTTGTTTAAATTAACAGCCATTACAGATTTTTTAGAATACTTTGTATCAAATTTATATTGATAAAACTCTTCTCTTGTAATTGATTTATCAGCACCATATGTCTCATGCATTCTTAAAGCTCGGTTTGTTTGGAAAAGTTCTATACCAAGATTTTTTGGAAAGAATGATTTATCAGGATTATCATATCCAGTAGTTGAAAGAAATGGTGTACTATTGCAATTTTGCAGAAATCCTGATTTTGGATTTAATACTTTCGGTAAATCATCATATGAAAANTATCCTCTCCATAAGGCACGTCCTGTGGTTCCTGGTATAATNCCACTCCAATTATATGCATCTGTTCCTCTAATTGGTAGAAGTGCATTATAAACATAAAATANNTTACCATCTTTATCAGCATAAAGTGTATTAAACATNGGAAGAGCTAACATNCTCATTGCTTCATTGAACTCTTTTAAATTTCTTGATTTATTCATCTTAAACCATTGTTCTACGTGTCGAACCTCACCATATCCGGCATACCTTACGGCAAAGTATCCATGATCATTTTTAACTACAGGNCCATGTACTGACCAAAGAATTTCTTTACTNAACTTCCAACTAAATGGACCCCATAATTTTACTGGAATNATAGCTTTNTTTTCTTCNAGANNTTCCCAACGNCCTTGAAAAAGATATTTATTTTTTTCATCAGGATGCATTTGTAATTCATAAACATCNATCAAATCAGGNCGATTTACAGTGTGNCTCCAANCAAGATTTCGATTGTGTCCTAAAAACACTACAGGNGATCCTGGAAATAAACCACCTACAATATCTAATCCTTCCTCNCTTTTTAAATGAGCTTCGTACCAAGCTACAGGACCTGTCCATGGTTGATGAGAATTAATTGCTATTCTAGTATGTCCATCTGCCGATCGAGCGGGACTAACAGCAACCACATTTGAGCCAAGTAACCTTTGCTCAAATTNATTTTTTTCTTGAGTATCTAAGTTTGCTGCAAGATATGGTTTTTTATTTGATGCTAAATCTGNTAGGATATTATCTAATCCAAACATTAGAGGCATACGGTGAACAAAACCAGCAATAATATCTTTGCCAGAAACTGGGAATAACCCTCGAATAACCTGATCAGGATTATTATAAGCATAGTGATTTAATCCATCAGCGTATCCATCGCACATAGCACGCACTTCTTTTGATACCTGATTGATATTATCATNTACAACTTTTTCAATTTTTAGNAATTGNACCATGTAGTCGTTACCTGCTCCAANNTNACCATGCTCTTGAGCTAATCNACCTTTTGATGCTAATATAATATTTTGAATAGTTTTAAAATCATCTTCTGCATGAGCAAATGCTAAGCCATATGCTGTATCTTTATCTTTTGTCCCAAAAATATGAGGTACACCCCAATTATCACGATATATAGTAACCGAATAATCTTTAAATAATTCCTCATTTATTGGGGCATGATAAATGGGTTTAATTAGATTATATACAATAAATAAAATTGCTGCTATAATAGCAAATGAAGCATAATATCTACTTTTTAACATATGTGACTAATTTGGTTAATTATAAATTGATATGTAAGTTTAATGAATATGAATTTATTATTGAAGAATAACTCTAGCCCGGTAATTATTATATTTTTTTTATCAATAATTTTTGTATCCTGTGCAATCCAAAAAATAGAGATTCCAAAGCCAAACCTAACTATGGCAAATAAAATACAATTTGATGCGGAATCTAAAGAAGTATGGGTATATGATTTTCAAGGACAGGGGCACTATTTTAATCATGCTACAAAAAATGTTATTAATGCTTTCAATAACAAAACAGAAAATATTAATAGTCAAACGTTTCAGCTTTACTGTAACTATCATACATATAATGAAATGGTATTTATTGAGGAAAAAAGTGTTTCTGTTTTTAAAGCCAGTACAAAATTTATATCAAATCAAAAAGGCGATAATATAAACTCTAATCAAAGCGGGATGACTAATTCAAGAAATAGCGATAACAATTCCCCAAGTTCTTCGCAAGGTGGATCAATAAAATCTAGCGGAAGTTCTGGAGGGTCAGGAAATAGTCAAACAACAATCCCAGTTGATAAAAAAAACTGAACTACCATTCAAATTCACCATCGTTAATTTTCCATAAATACAACGATGCGACTGTGCGGTAGGGTTTCCAAATTTCTGATTCATCTATCATATATTTGATTGTAGGTAAGGTGTCCATATTTTTTATAAATGCAAACCCCTTTTGAATTGCTAAATCACCTGAGGGGAATACATCCGGTCTAGCTAGTGAAAATATTAGAAACATATCTATAGTCCATTGACCTATTCCTTTAACGTCTAAAAGAATATTACTTATTTCTCTATTGCTCATTTTTTCAATATTGGAGAACTGTGTTTCAATTTGTTCCCATTTTATTGATAGATCCTTTAGGTAAATAATTTTTTGTTTAGATAAACCAACTTTTTGCAATACTTCTGCAGGTACTACCAATATATTATTAGGATAAGGGAAATCATTATTCNCAAATAAATTATTGAANCGCTCGTAAATCGCAGCAGCAGCCTTGCCNCTTAATTGTTGATAAATAATTGATCTAACAAGTGATTCAAAATGATTATTGATAGGTTCAAAGTTTGGTGAATCATATTTACTTATTAGCTTTGCCATAATTGGATCCACTTTTCGCAAATGTGTTTTTGCCTTATCAATATTCATAATATGTAATAATCAAAGAAAGAAATTGGGATTAATGCTGATAGTTTATCAGCAAAATACTATACTATAGTTCCGCCATAATAGTAGCACGTTCAGCTTCAATACGATCTTTATTCTCACCTTTTTCATCCAAAATATCAAGTACATCTAGAGCTCTATTATATAGACCTTGCTCTTTTAATACATGGACTAATGTAAATGTTGCAAGCCGAGGACTTACTGCTACTTCTTGTAATATTACATCAGTAGGTATAGGTTTTTTCGCTTTTGATTTCTTTGACTTTTTAGGAGATAAAAAATCATTTGCAAATTGATTATTTGGATCAATTTCTTGTGCACGTTTCCAACTTGATGATAGAGTGTTTTTAGACCTACCTAACTGTTCTTGAAGCATTGGAAGAGCGGATACAGCTGTTTCATGATTAGGGTATTTTTCTAATACTTTTTTCATCAACTTTTCTGCTGCAACTAAATTGCCTAACCCCATTTCAGCTTGAGATAANATAAAAGTTCCTTCTGTCGAATCTGGATGATGTTTTAGTCCAATTTCACAAACTCGTTTAGCACGATCATACTGTCCTTGACGTTGATATATTTCTGCAAGGACTGGGAATAATACTGTATCAAANTGATCAGCAAAATATAATTCTAATTCTGTAATATTATTTAATTCCATCTAACGACGATTTTCTTTAACCCAATTAGTTATATAATCTACTGTTTCCTGGACAGGGGTGCCAGGGCCAAATAATTTTCCCACACCCATATCTTCTAATAACATNACGTCTTTCTTTGGGATAATACCACCACCAACAANCAATACATCATCAATATTTTTTTCTTTCATCAATTTTAGAATATTTGGGAAAATAGTCATGTGGGCATTGTTTAAACTTGAAAGAGCTATAACATCTACATCTTCTTGTAATGCAGATGATACTATCTTTTCAGGTGTTTGGCGCAANCCTAAATAAATCACTTCCATTCCTGCATCACGATAAGCTGCAGCAAGGACTTTTATTCCTCTATCATGACCATCTAGGCCTGGCTTAGCCATTAAAATTCGTATTTTGCGTTCCATTTATAAGGAAATTACAATTAATAATTTATTGAATCGAGAATTGATATTTTGNACTAAAACTAAAAAAAATAGGTTAATCTGACACCCAAACATTTTCCTTACCATAGTTACCCCTAAGTTTCTTAAGGAATGATTGATGAGAAGAAACTTTTATATTATGAGAAAAAATACGTTGTTGTTTTCCTCTATCATTCGGGACATGAAACATAAGTCCACATTTTCCTTTGTGTCCTTTTGCCAAATCAAACAATGCATCTACATCTACATTTGACATTTGATCAGGNTCAATTCTAATATTAATATTCTTTGAATAAAGATCTCTTGCTTTATCAACTGTAATAATTTCATCGGCGATAATTTTTAAATCAGAAAAATCCGTATCATCTGTGGGTTTACCCTTTACAAAAACAACCATATCATTCTTAATTAATTGTTTGTATTTGGAAAATGTATCACTAAATGCTAGAATTTCAGCTTGACCACCAAGACAATCTAATTTAAAGAAAGCCATTTGATTATTTTTGCGATCAAAATGCATTTTAACTTCACCGATTGCTCCGCCTATACGAACTTTATCATCATTATTCATAATAACCTTATCCGTAAAATCAAAATTTGAAAATTCTTCCAATTCATCAGCATATTTGAGCAATGGGTGACCGGAGAGATAAAGTCCTAGAACTTCCTTTTCATTTTCTAATAATTGACTTTCTTCCCATTCATCATTTGATACTAATTGAGGAACCAAAGTCATATCTTGTCCATTTGAACTTTTTGCNCCAAAAAGATCCACCTGNTTNCTAGCATTATTTTCTTGAACAGTCTGCCCGTACTTCAGTACAGTATCAATTGAATTATGTTTTTGTGCACGATTACCTTCTAAGCTATCAAGTGCACCTGCCATATTTAAACTTTCCAATACTTTTCTATTTACAGCTTTTAAACTCACTTTTGAAGTAAAATCAAATAATGTATCAAATGTCCCGGAATTATTTCTAGTTTCTATAATTTCTTCAAGTGCTTTTGTACCCACATTTTTTATAGCATTAAGCCCAAATGAAATTGTGTTATTATTGATAGGGTGAAAATTAATATCTGATACATTGATATCAGGTGGGTCAACTTCAATTTTCATCTTACGACATTCATTAATAAGAATAACAATACGATCAATATTTGACATTTCACTTGTTAGGTTAGCGCTCATGAATTCTGCTGGATAATGTGTTTTTAACCAAGCTGTTTGATATGCAACGTATGCATAGGCAGTAGAATGACTTTTATTAAACCCATATTCCGCAAATCTTTCAATTAATTCATAGATGCTATTTGCTTTTGTTTTAGATATNTTATGTTTTTTCTGNGCACCNTCAANAAATTTAATCTTTAACTCATCCATAAGTTTTTTTATTTTTTTACCCATCGCTCTTCTCATAATATCTGCTTCAGCAAGTGAAAAATCTGCAACCTCATGAGCGATTTGCATAACTTGCTCTTGATATACAATAATTCCGTATGTTTCTTCGAGAATAGGTTTCATACTTGGGTGAGTATACTTNATNTTTGTTTTGCCTGNCTTTCGTGATATAAAATCACCAATATTTTTCATCGGACCTGGTCTATATAATGCATTCATTGCAATTAAATCTTCAATCACGGTTGGTTTTAGTTTTTTCAAAAACTCACGCATTCCTGAAGATTCGAATTGAAAAACACCTGTAGTTAANCCTTTAGCAAAAAGTNTATAAACATTTTTATCATCTAGTGGAATTTTATCAATATCTACATCATCACCTTTAGCTCTTACAAGTTTTACTGTGTTATCAATAACTGTTAGATTTCTAAGNCCTAAAAAATCCAATTTTAGTAGACCTAATTCCTCTAGCCCCTTCATATCATATTGTGATGTTACATCACCTTGGGGNGATCTATAAAGTGGCACATAATCTGTTAAATCGCCAGGNGCNATAACAACNCCTGCGGCGTGGGTTGANGCNTGACGGTTCATTCCTTCTANAGTTTTTGACAGCTCAATTACTTCTTTGTATTCACCTGATGCTGCTTCGCTTAANTCAGGGCTCTGGTCTAATGCCTCATCAAGAGAAATATTTATNGTTGTAGGAATCATTTTTGCTATACGATCAATTTCACCAAATGAATATCCTAGAACACGCCCTACATCACGTACTGCTTGACGAGCCTTCATTTTTCCAAATGTTATTATTTGAGTAACAGAATTTTCTCCATATTGATTCTTAATATAATCGATGACCTCACCTCTACGTTCAATGCAAAAATCAATATCAATATCTGGCATACTAATTCTATCAGGATTTAAAAAACGTTCAAATAGCAGATGGTGTTTTATTGGATCTATTGTTGTAACACCCAATGAATATGAAACTAAACTTCCTGCAGCAGAACCTCGTCCAGGGCCCACCGGTATATTATTATCTTTAGCATATTTCACAAAGTCAGCAGTAATTAAAAAATAACCGGCGAAACCCATTTTTTTTATAACATTTAATTCATGATCTAATCGATTAGATAATTCATTAGTGTAATCTCCATACTTTTCTGTAATACCTTGTTTACATAAAGCTTTTAAATACTCATCAGGAGTTTTGTTTGGTGAGTCCTTTGGGATAGGAAAATTGGGCAGATGGTAATCACCCATTGGAATTTCAATCTCAATACTATCTGCAATCTTACGAGTATTTTCAATAGCACTTGGTATATCTTTAAATAATTCAAACATTTGATCCTGAGTTTTAAAATAAAACTCAGGTGTTGCATAGCGTAAACGATTGGGATCATCTCGATCTTTACCTGTACCTAAACATATATGAACATCATGAGCCTCCCAGTGTTCATGTTTAGCATAATGAGCATCATTAGTACATACCATAGGGAGATCTAATTCTGCAGAAAGTTTTTTAATATTTTCTACGTTTTTTTCCTCATCTGGTATACCATGATTTTGAATTTCTAAATAAAAACGATCAGGAAAAATTTCTGAAAATCTTAATGCAGCCTCTTTAGCACCTTCCCAATCATCTCTTAACATTTTTTCAGGGATTTCACCTTTTAAACAACCTGATAAACAGATAAGACCATCACTATGCTCTCTCAATAAATCTATATCAATTCTGGGGCGATAATAGAATCCTTCTAAATATCCATATGTTACAAGTTTCATCAAGTTCTTATATCCAGCATAATTTTTTGCCAAAAGAACGAGATGATTATTTCCCCAACCTCCATCAGATCTAGGTTTTTTATCAAAACGACTTCCTGTCGCTACATAAGTTTCACATCCTATAATTGGTTTTATACCAGCTGATTTAGCTGATTTATAATATGGTATTACACTAAACATATTACCATGTTCTGTTAGTGCAACTGAATCCATACCAAGATCATCTATAGTATTAACTAATGTCTGAACAGTTTGAGCTCCATCTAATAGACTGTAATCAGAATGATTATGTAGATGTACAAATTCTGAATTCATTATTATAAAATATCCATGTTAACAAATTTCCTAAACATACAATTATTCGTTTGGTTTCACACTAGTATTATATCTCAATTTTTAATACTCGCAAATCACCATTATAATCTGGTATCAAATCTATTTTATTGAAATCTGATGAATTGAAAATATTGAAAGCTTTTATTGGATGTGATCCTAGTCCAACTTCCAAAATCATTTTACCATCTTTTTTACTCAATTTTTTTGCAATAACACAAAATCTTCTATAAAACTCCAGGCCATCCTCATTATCAGTAAGTGCTATATGAGGCTCATAATGGCTAACATCTGACATAATAGTATTCATTTCATATTTTGAAATATATGGTGGATTTGAAACTATTAGATCATACTCCCCTTTCGGGGTTTCTTTCATGAAATCTAATTTTGAAAATGTAACATTTGATATTTTATTTGCTCTAACATTGTTTTTTGCTATTTCCAATGCACTAGTTGATATATCTATTGAAAGAATCTTGGCATCTTTTCTTGCAGAACCAATTGCAATTGCAATGCAACCAGAACCTGTTCCAACTTCTAGTACTTTGGGTCTTGATAAAGTTTTAAGGGAATCAATTGCTACCTCAACCAATTTTTCTGTTTCCATCCTGGGGATTAAAACTTCGGGAGAAACTGATATTTCATTTCCATAAAATTCTGTTCTACCGGTTATATATTGTACAGGTTTATTTTTTATTCTTTGATTAAGCCATTCATTAAAACAGGATACTTTATTTTGATTAACTTTTTGTTCAGAGTTTAAATATAGATCAGAACGTTTATAATGCATTAAATCACATAAGAGCCATTCTATTTCATCTCTAGCTTCCTTGAATCCATTCGATAATAAGTAATTCTCTCCCCAATGCATTATATCAAGAACTTTCCATTCCTGATTAATATTATTTTTTAAGCTGATCAAGTTATTCTACAAATGATGCTAGCTGATCTTGTTGATCAGCTAATTTAAGATTTTCAATAATAGAGTTAATTTCCCCATCCATAACACCTTCAAGATTATAAGCAGTAAAATTAATTCTGTGATCGGTTATGCGACCTTGAGGAAAATTATAAGTCCGTATTTTAGCTGATCGATCTCCTGTTGAAACCATATTTTTACGAGCTTTTGCTCTTTCGCTCGCAATCTTTTCTTGCTGTGCTGCTAATAACCTTGATCGAAGAACTTTTAATGCTGCTGCTTTGTTCTTATGTTGAGATGTTTCATCTTGACAGGTAACAACCACACCTGTCGGGATATGGGTAATACGTATAGCTGATTCTGTTTTATTTACGTGCTGACCCCCAGCGCCACTTGCACGATATGTATCAATTTTTAAATCAGAATCTAATATTTCAATATCAGCTTCTTCAGCTTCAGGTAATACTGCAACAGTGGCTGCAGATGTATGCACTCTGCCACTAGTTTCTGTTTTTGGTACCCTTTGAACTCTATGAACACCACTCTCGAATTTCATAAAACCATATACTCCATCACCTTCAACCGAAAAAATCATTTCTTTAAACCCGCCAATGCCTATTGCATTTGATTCCATTACACTATATTTCCAACTATTTCGTTCAGCAAACCTTGTATACATTCTATATAAATCAGCTGCAAATAATGCTGCTTCATCTCCACCAGTTCCGGCGCGTATTTCAATTATTGTATTCTTATCATCAGTTGGATCATGGGGTAACAATAAAACCTTTAATTCTTTTTCTAGTTTTTCTAATGATATTTGCAAATCTTCAATTTCAGCTTTTACAATTTCTTTGAGATCTTTATCATCACTATTTAATATATTATTATCGTCTTCGACCTGATTTGTAATCTTTATGAATTGATTTGATTTTTCTACAATTGGGCTTAATCGTCGGTGTTCTCTTGCCGATTCAGTATAAAGTTTTTGATCATTAACAAAGTTAGGATCGGCCATTTTTAATTCCAAAGATTCGAAGTGAGCAATAATTTCTTTTAGCTTATCAATCATCCTATTGCTTCTGCGATATATTCCTTACCAGCCATTTCATCATAATTTTCACCAAAAGCTTCTTTTAAAGCAATTATAGCTACTTCAACCATATCATCATCAGGCTTTTTAGTTGTAATATTTTGGAGCCATAAACCTGGTGTTCTTAATAATCTAAAAAGAAAATTGTTTTCTTTTCTTGCGGTTATCTTTATTACCTCATAGGATATACCCGCTACAAATGGAATCATGGGCAAATGAACCATTAATCTGATTGGTAAACTTATATCTCCTATTATATAGATAAGGAATGTATCAATTAAGGAAAAAACTATAATTGCTGATAAAAGCACAATAAACATAAAACTAGTACCACATCTAGGGTGTTGTGTTGGAAAGTTTTGAGCATTTTTTACTTTTAATTTTTCCCCAGATTCAAAATTATATACCACGCGATGCTCTGCTCCATGGTATTGAAATAATCTAGAAACATCTTTCATTAATGATATTAGAAAAATATAANTAACAAAAAATGTGATTCTAAATGCACCAGAAATTAAATTGAATGCTAATGCTTCTTTATCAAAATCCAATATTTTTGTTGTNANCCACATTGGAGCAATCATAAACAATGAGATTGCGAGTAATATGGCAAATAAAGAAGATAAGAGCTCCATGAACTTATTTGGTTTTTTATTGTTTTCTTCAGGTAGCGCTATATCTGCTGACCACTGAAGTGTTGCCATGCCCATTTTCATAGCTTCATAAAGACCTGCCATACCTCTAAAAATTGGTTTNANCCAAAAATTTGATTTTTCAGTAATTGAAACAAANTTATGTCTATCAAAATGAACTTTACCTTCAGGATCTCTAACGGCAGTTGCGTAGGCTCCAGGAACGCGCATCATGACTCCTTCGATAACTGCTTGACCTCCCACAAGAATTGTGGGTTTCATTAACAATAATAATATGTTTTTAATCATAAATATTTATTTAAGAAATAGATATTTTTAGTTTACTTTTTTTCAGTTTTAGCATATTTCTTTTTAAACTGCTCTATTCGTCCTGCAGTATCTACTAATTTCTGTTTTCCTGTATAAAAAGGGTGGCACTCTGAACAGATTTCTATTCTTTGGTCACCCATTGTTCCATGAACTTGAAAGGTATGACCACAAGAGCATGTTATATTCCCCAACTTATATTCAGGATGTATATTTTCTTTCACTTTTTACTCCTTACTTCAATAATTAATTTAATTGTTCTAATATAATTTTTACCCTATCTATTCCGTCACTAATTAATTTTTTACTTACAGGATACGAAAATCTAATATGNCCAGGAGCTCCGAACCCATCTCCTGGTACTGTTACGACTTTTGCTATATCCAAAAACAAATTTGACAAATCAAATGAATTTTCAATTTTTTTACCCTTAAACGATTTCCCCAAATAATTATCAAAATTAGGAAATGCATAAAAAGCACCTCCTGGCAACTCACAATTCACTCCATTTATTTCATTTAACAGAAATACTATTAAGTCTCGTCTNTCCTTAAATTTTTTTATCATAATGGATACCATAGATTGATCTCCAAGTAAGGCNTCTACTCCCGCAGCCTGGCTAATTGAATTTGCACATGATGTAGCTTGACTTTGTATTTTAGCCATCCCATCAATAATAGCCTTATCTCCAAAGGAGTATCCTATGCGCCACCCAGTCATTGAATATGTTTTAGATAGACTCATGCATGTTAAAACATTTGCACCAATGTTATGATCTTGATTTAATTTTTCTATACTTATGAAGTTTTTATCAAACACGAGTCTTTCATAACACTCATCTGAAATAATAACTAATTTATTTCTTTTTGCCAATTTGAGTATCTTAACTAATATTTTTTCTGACCATATAACGCCCGTAGGATTTGAAGGCGAATTAACGATGATACCTTTAATATTGCCGGATAATTTTGTTTTAATTTTATTTTCATCAGGTTCAAAGTTTTTATTTCGGTTTGTATTCACAAAAACAGGTGTAGCATCAGCAAGCGTTACAAATTCAGGAAAAGATACCCAATAAGGTTTAAAAATTATAACTTCATCACCTTTTTGAAAAAGTGCTTGGCAGGCTAGAGACAGACTTTGTTTTTCCCCATTAGAAATAAGTACTCTATCGGGGGATATTATAAGATTATTTTCTCGTTTAACTTTCGTACAGACTGCTTCACGTAATTCTAATGTTCCAGCCCCAGNCGTATACTTAGTNTCTCCTCTATCCATTGCTTGTTTCGCTACTTTAATAATATTATCAGGAGTATTAAAGTCAGGTTGACCAGCACTAAAATTTATTACATCGATACCTTGAGCTTTTAGCTCCGCTGCGCGTGTAACCATATCCAATGTAAAAGATGGTTTTATTTGTTCAACTCGATTGGCTAATAAGGTCATGATCAATTAAAATTTATGCTGTTTTTTATGATATTCTTCTGAGTTATAGTTCACTTCACCCNAAGAAGTCTTTGTTTTTGGCTTTTTANGATGATATCGCTTTTTTTGTTTTANTCCTTTATTNGCATTAGGCTTAGAATTAGTATCAGTAANATCATCCTCTTCAAGATCAAATTCTTCATTCAGAATTTTTTTTGATCGCTTTGGCTTAGATTTTTTTCTTTTTCTTGAATTATTTGAACTTGGGACTATTGTTACATCAATTTCTTGAGCATCATTTTGAACTGATAATTTTTCATCAANATTATTATTCGAAGAATCTAATTCAACTTGNTTTAAATCTTTTCCATCAATATTAAATAATCCAAATAAGGTACCANAGCCCCTGGTAATACCATTTCCAATACCTATATAATTTGGTAGAATAAAATTGGTTTCAAATTCTCCATCGAATGATCCCCAATGATTTTCATCTATTGATTTCGGTAATAATGTTGACAACCCTATTTTAGTAAAAATATTTTCTTCCAACTCAATACCCATCTCTCTACTTAAGAATACAATATTTTGACCAAGTAACTTATTTAAGTAATTAACTCTATCTTTATTTTTGATATTACGATANTTTTTACCTGTNCTTTGATTTAGTGCAACCCATGGTGTAATAAAACGATACCTAACAAGTTTTTCACTTGGTTGAAATCGATCCTTATACTCTTCNATTTCACGATCTGATATTTGAAAAGTTATATTTCCAAAATCTAATGAATCTATATTGCTTACTATCTCCTTTATTGGGTCAACTCCTTCGCCAATACCTACAAAATATATTTGTTCGTTTAAAATTTTTACTTGTACTCGAGGATAAAGGAATTTTTCTCTATATGAACCATCNAACATAGGCACTATTTCTTGATTAGCAAATTGCTTCATCAGAATCCCCTTTACTTGATATGGGGTTTTCCGAACAGGCTTATCAGTAATTAAGCGTGCATTAATCGTTGCTATTTCCTGATATTTAGGATTCATTTTTATATTATATCAAAAACATTTATAAAGAAAAAATAGTAAATAATTATTATTGGCTCATTGTCTCCATGAATTCATCATTTGTATTAGTACGGCGCATTCTATCTTGAATGAATTCCATAGCTTCAATAACCTTCATATCGTTCAANAGTTTTCTTAGAATCCACATCCGTGCTAATACTTTTTTATCTAATANTAGCTCTTCTTTTCGAGTGCCTGACTTTATTAAATCAAATGAAGGATAAATTCTTCGATCACTTAGCCTACGATCCATCACAAGTTCCATATTNCCTGTACCTTTAAACTCCTCAAAAATAACCTCATCCATTCTACTCCCCGTATCAATAAGTGCTGTTGCAATTATTGTTAGACTTCCGCTTTCCTCGGTATTTCGTGCTGCTCCAAAAAATTGTTTTGGTTTTCTCATCGCATTTGCATCAACACCACCTGACAAAATTTTACCACTATGCGGTATAACCGCATTATGAGCNCGACCCAATCTTGTTAAACTATCTAAAAGGATAACAACATCTTCTCCAAATTCTACCATACGCCTAGCTTTTTGAAGAACCATTTCAGCAACCGCAACATGACGTTCAGGTGGTTCGTCAAAAGTTGAACTAATTACTTCTGCTTCCACATTACGTTTCATATCTGTTACTTCTTCCGGNCGTTCATCAATTAATAGTATAATTAACTTAACATCTGAATGATTTTTTGTTATCGCATTAGCTACTTTTTGCATTAATACTGTTTTCCCAGTTTTGGGCTGAGCAACAAGTAGNCCTCTCTGTCCTTTACCAATCGGGGANATTAAATCCATTACNCNAGTAGAAAGATCNTTTGGATTTACTTCTAGATTAAATTTATTATCAGGATAAAGTGGTGTAAGATTATCAAAAAGAATAGCGCNTTTTAAGTTTGCTGGATCTTTTCCATTAACTTCTTCTAATTGTAGCAAAGCATAAAATTTTTCTTTTGATTTTGGTGGTCTAATTTGGCCACTAACCTCATGACCCGTTCTTAATCCAAATCTTTTTATTTGAGATGGACTAACATAAATATCATCTGGGCCAGGTAAATAATTAAAATCTGGGCTTCTTAAAAATCCATAACCTTCATTTAGNACTTCTAAAACACCTGTTGCTGTAACTCTTCCTTCTTTTTCAGTTTGGGCTTCAAGAATTTTTACAATTAATTCTTGCTTATTTAAGCCTGAATAACTTTCAATATCAAGTTTTGAAGCAAGATCTGCTAACTCTTTTATCTTCAGCTGTTGTAATTCATTTACATTCATATTAATAATAACCTTTAAAATATATTTACGACGTTATGTTTAATTTTTAGGGNATGTGTTCCCCTCTCGGGGTATAAAAAAACTTAAANCAGTNATATAAGTCAGATATTACACAACTTTAATAATAAAAACCAAATTTATCGAAAATTGGTTTAGCTATATAATGACTACCAAAAATTATGGCGGGTTTATTGATTTTTTTCGCTAAAATAACAATATCATCTAATGCTTTATTAAAATTATTATCTAAATGGAATTCATTAAAATTATTATNATATAGAAGANTGCTTAACTCACTTCCATTCAATAAACCAAATTCTTCACCTCCACTTACCACTAATTTGTAAAATTTATTTGTTAAAACATCAGTAAGTAAACTTACCTCTTTATCTCCTTTCATAACAAATAAACCCAAAGGTTTTTTAGTAAACAATGATTGCATATTTTCAAGCATCANGCTGATGCCTTCTATATTATGACAGACATCATAATAAATAGGTAAAGATTGNGTCATTCTTTGTAGTCTACCAGGCCATAGTGTCTTACTAAGTCCTTTTTGAATTATTTTATGATCTATTTTATTGTTTATTATTTTAATTACATTAATGGCCATNACTGCATTNATTGCTTGGTATTTACCAAGAAGTGGAGTTTTATATAAAATTCCTTTATACAAAAAAGAGGTGCCACTTTCATTAATTGAAACNTTTTCTGGAGGTTCTATCTCAATTGGAAAAGAATCAAATTGTGCTGCAATTTTAAGTAAAATGGACTGTACTGATTTTTTCTGAGGATAAATGACAACTGGCACTTTTGTTTTTATTATACCAGCTTTTTCTTTAGCAATAGTAATTATATCATTTCCCAAAANTTCTCTGTGATCCAANGATATAGATGTGATAGCAGTAACAATTGGATTTAATACATTTGTAGCATCCAATCGTCCTCCAAGGCCTGTTTCAATTACTGCTATATCAACATTGCTTAAAGAAAAATGTTGAAATGCCATAGCTGTTGTTGTTTCAAAAAAAGTTGATTCAATTTCATCAATGTCTTTTCTTTTATTTTCTATAAAAGATGCAATTTGATTGTTTGTTATACAAATATTATTAACTCNAATTCTTTCATTAAAATTAATTAAATGAGGTGACGAATAAAGNCCAACCTTATANCCNGCACTAATAAGAATTGATGCTACCATAGAAGATGTTGANCCTTTACCATTNGTNCCAGCTATNTGAATAGAATGAAAATTATTTTGAGGATTTCCNCAACGCTTTAANANCTCTNTNGTNTGATNTAAACCAACTTTAANTCCNAANCGATTNAGGTCAAATAAATATGNTAATAAATCATCTATTTTTGTTGAGGGGTTTGCCTTTACAGCCATATGTNTTTAAACTAAATAATAAATAAAATTTAATTCATTTTATAAATAACAATTACTTTTCAGATAAGTATTGCTCTCTTGAATAACGAAATTTAACTACAGCTCTATAAATAGAATTNGCAATTGTTTGTCTATACTTAGGATTTCTTAGATTTCTCTCTTCATTTGNATTGGTTAAATAACCGGCTTCAATTAATACATTTGGCATACTAGCATCNATCAACACATGAAACCCCGCTTGTTTTACNCCTCTATTTTTTGACTTAACTTTTTTNNNCATTTCTTCTTGAATCATTGCAGCTAATTCTTCACTTTCTTTCATNTGCATNCTTTGTGCCATTGTTGCAATAATTAGATTCTCACCAGATAGATCTCTATACTTATTTTTGCTTCTATCTTCTAGCTTTATCACCTCGTTTTCTCTAAATGCAACTTCAATNGCATCTTCAGTTTTNCCTNNCCTTAGAAAGTAAGTCTCAAATCCATAGGCAGTTTTATTTGGATTAGAATTTAGGTGAACACTAATAAACATTTTNCCATTGGACTCATTAGCTATCTTAGTTCGTTTCCATAATGGAATAAACACATCTTCACGCCTAGTATAAATGACTTTTAGTTTAGTNTTTTTTTCAAGTAAACGTCCCACTCTTTTNACTATATCTAAAGCAATATTTTTTTCCNTTGTCCCCTTTCTTCCTGATGTCCCAGGATCTTTACCCCCATGCCCAGCATCTAAAACAATCGTATCTAGTTTCCATCTATCCTTTACTTTATTTATACGCGCAATACTATTATCCATTGGGGTTCTAAGAGAAACAACAATTTCATTTTGATCCTTACTTTGATATAATTCGTGNCTTTCAACTTTTGATCTAATTTGAAAAGCTAGTTGAGCCGTCTTATCTAATTGATCTGCAGCTACACTCATNACAACTCCACGNACATCACTCCGGCGAAATTCAGTTGTATCAACTAATCCACCTGAAACAGTTATGTAGAACCATCCATTTTCATGAAAAAAAGAACTTATATTTCCTTCAGGGAAATGTTGTTTTGTCTTAATTCTAAGAATAGTGCCATTTGCTTTTTGAGATATATCAACCCCTGCAATCGTAAAATTTTTAATATCTAACTTTACAACTAAAGACTTAGGGTCATATTGTATACCCGGAAGTGTTGTACGTTTTACAATATCAAAAAAATAATCAGCCGATATATAAATATCATTATCAAACCAGATTGGATAAACTGGCATTTGATATACCTGTTCATCAACTAAAATAAAACTACTACTACTAGATATTTTTATTCGTTTATNACCTAAGTAGATAACCATTTTTTCTCTATCTNAATTGATATANGGGTCNCGATTTGTNAATGATCGAGAAATATCAATAGTCGAAATATAAGTCCCTGTTAAACGATCCATTGTGCGGATATTATAAGTTACACTGTTAGATTTATTTACAACCTTTACTGTTTCACATAAAGGAATTGAATAAAAAATAGTTAAAATTAATAAAAGCTTGATACTCTTGTAATTCATGACTTGGAACTTATCTAGACTANTGACGAGAAACAATTGATAGAAGAATCTATAAAGAGTTTTATAGTATATATATAATATAAAAGCGCCCCACTAATTAATGCAGGGCGCTTTTCAACATGATTTTGGCGCTACCTAATTCTTATTGTACCAAAATACAATAAGCATCAATGCAAGTAGGCCCGCAAATCCAGCATCACCAAATTTGCTCATTANTTCGCCTATCGCTGCTATGACGCCAAAGTAGTCGTCAAAGAGAATGCCGACCACGATGCCAAGTACAACNAGCCCTTTTAACAAGCCAGTTACATCATCNACAAACGCNGTTACGGTTTTAAAGGCCTTATCCATATTTGTTCTCCTAGGATTTTGTAGAAAAAAAGGGCTCTCAATAGAGCCCTAATATCTACTGGTTAACCTGCGAAAGAAACAAAGATTAATAGGGCCAATAGACCTGAGAATCCACCATCTAGGAAGGATTCAACTAGATCCACAATTCCACCAATAGGGTCAAACCCTGTTGAATAAAGGATGTTCACAAAAACAAACATCACAATAAGAGCTTTAATTAAGCCAACTACGGAATTGGCAATACCCTGTACGGTTGAAGTAAAATCAGCCATTAGGTTCCTCCTTGGTTAAGGTTAAAATTGAACAAAAAAAGGGGGCANNTATCCCTGCCCCCCTCGAGTTCAATTCTTTCACGTTTCGTGTATGTGGTTATTTGTTCCACTGTATTATACACCNGGAATTTAAACAANAAATGGAATTAATCAATAAAAATAGAATTTTTTATATTTCATATCGTCAATTAAGATAATAAGTACCTAAAATCTTACACATTATCTAATTAAACAATTTGAAAATAAGTAATATAACAAGTCGAACAGTTTTGGATTCAAGAGCATATCCTACTTTAGAAGTAGACGTAAAACTTGANGATGGATCATTAGGCAGAGCAATTGTTCCATCTGGCGCTTCCACAGGTAAATTTGAAGCTGTTGAACTTCGTGATAATGATCCTAATTATTTTAATGGAAAGGGCGTGAAGTGTGCCATTGAAAATGTTAATNCATTGATCAATAATTTACTTGTTGGAAAAGATTCNTATAATCAAAATGATATTGATCATTCTATGATCAAATTAGATGGCACTTCAAATAAAAGGAACTTAGGTGCCAATGCAATCCTTGGTGTATCAATAGCAAATGCAAAAGCAACCGCNNNCTCTAAGGGCATTCCCCTTTTTGAATCACTTGCATTATCAGANAAAAGAANTCTTCCTATTCCAATGATGAACATACTAAATGGAGGNTGTCATGCTGATAACAATTTGGACATACAAGAATATATGATTTTCCCAATTGGAGCAAACTCTTTTTCCGAAGCTCTACANATGGGTACAGAAACATTTTATTATTTGAAAGATATCCTTAAAAACAAAAGCCTCACTACGACCGTTGGAGATGAAGGAGGTTTCGCTCCAAATCTCCAATCAAATGATGANGCTATTGAATTAATCTTAGAGGCTGTGGAAAAAACACCCTATAAATTAGAAAAAGATCTGTTTATTGCCTTAGATGTAGCAGCAAGTGAATTATACAATGGTAAATACAATTTAATATCAGAAAAAAAACAATTATCAACATCTAAAATGGTTGATTATCTGAAATCATTAGTAGACCAATATCCAATTATTTCTATTGAAGATGGGCTTGACGAAAATGATTGGGAAGGATGGCATTTACTTAGAAAAGAAATCGGTAATAAATGTCAAATTGTTGGTGATGATTTAACTGTTACAAATGTTTCTCGTTTGAAAAAAGCCATTGATAATAAGGCCATAAACGCTATTTTAATTAAACTTAATCAGATTGGTACTATCACTGAAACNATAGATGCAATTAACTTGGCCAAAAAAAATAATTATGGCGTTATAATCTCACATCGATCTGGGGAGACTGAAGATGTCACTATAGCTGATTTTGCTGTTGCTATGAGTATGGGCCAAATAAAAACTGGCTCTGTGTCAAGAACAGATAGGGTGGCAAAATATAATCAACTTCTAAGAATTGAAGAGAATCTTAAATATGATGCAAAATACCCGGGTTTAGAGGTTTTAGGTAATAACAAGACTTAAATCAGATATATATAAAAATGAAAAGAAAAAATTCATCATCCCAAATTCAATTACAAAAACAAATAATTCGTGGAATTTTAGTAATCGGCGCATTAGCTCTAGTAATAATTTTTTTATTTGGCAATCATGGGCTTTACCAGCTTTATACATTGAAAAAAGAGCGTGATAAAATTCAACAAAATATAAATATGCTAAGAGAAGAAAAAATAGCTTTAGAAGGTGAAAAAGCTAAATTACAAACAGATTATAAGCATATTGAAGAATTAGCTAGGGAAAAATATCGGATGTCTAAAAAAGGAGAACGCGTGTTTAAAGTAATTGAAAAAGAGAGTAATAATTAATCTCTAGTTTGATTTTTTCCTAGGTGGTGACTGTGATTATATAAATCCTTTTTTTCTTTTTCATTCAAGCCATCATAACCCACATCATTAATCTTATCTAGCAATTTATCAATATGTTTTTTTGCAGCGAAATGTCTAGCTTGTTTTTTNTCATCTCTTTTATTTTTTATATCAGCCAACATTGAATTAACTAATAGTAAAAGCCTAGGCAAATATGTATTTGATCGCAAATAAATAAACCCGATTAGCATACCAGATAAATGAGTTAAATGACTAATGTTAGATCCAGAGTCCCCAATTGAAGAAATAAATGCCACAGCACCTAGTAATATGACAAAATATTTTACTTTTATTGGAAAAAGGAAATATATCAATACCTTTCTATTGGGAAACATCAATCCATATGCCAGGAGAATACCATAAATTGCCCCGCTTGCACCAATTAGTACCGAATAAGAATTACTTATATTAAGTAATAGCCAAATTATCCCAGAGCCAATCCCTGTAATAAAATAATATTTTATGAATTCTCGACTTCCCCATATTGATTCCATTTCGGAGCCAAACATCCATAAAACAAACATATTCATAAAAACATGAAAAAAATCACCATGGATAAACATATATGTTACTGGCTGCCAGATCATTGGCCAAACATCACCTGATGATAAACCAAAAATTTGAGCCAAATCATATCTATCTATCGCAATATATCGAAATATAAACAACAGTACATTAATCGATATTAATATTTTAATCGCTTCAGTAAAGTACTTGGGTCTAAAACTTATATTACCGTGTTCTGATTGGAGCTGATATTTCATTTAACTTTTATTTTTTGTATCAATGTAAACCATATTAAATATAACCATTGAAATTTATTTCATTATATAATAAAAAAATAAATATGTTCCAATTACTATATAATCGTTGAAATTTATTAATGTTATCAATTCAATAATGACTTCAAAATTTTTAATGATT